>JAJPHW010000148.1 GCA_021325035.1 Terriglobia bacterium | reverse complement strand
GAAGATCGTGTGGAGTTCACGCTCGGCGCAATCGCTCCCGAGATTGTCATGCCTTTAATTACTCTGCTCCTCTCCGTTTTTAAATTTGATCGCATGGAGTGGGCGATTGAAAAGTGCACCGAGCTTGGAGTTGCGCGAATCATTCCGGTCATAGCACGTCGAACTGAAGTGCATCTGGCTTCCGCAGCGGCCAAACGCGCAGAGCGTTGGCAGCGCATCGCAAAGCAGGCATCGGAGCAATCCCGCAGATCCACTCCGCTAGTGATACAACAACCGTTGAAGCTCAACGAGGCGATTGACGTTGAAGCCAGCTTGCGGATTGTGCTCTCTGAAGTCGAAAAAGAGGTCATGCTAAAAGACTTATTGCACTACATCAGTAGCGTAGCGCTCGCGCTGGGTCCGGAAGGTGGATGGGCGCAGGAAGAGCTGGAACTTTTCCAAAAGTCCGGATGGATTCCGGCATCCTTGGGGCCAACTATACTTCGCGCCGAAACCGCCGCGATTGCGGCCACCGCCATTGCAATTTCCGAATTACGTTAAAGATTTTCACCTTCTCTTCTCTGGTATTCTCGTCTCGTGACGAAACATTTTGAAGCCGACGAGCAGCAGCAAAAAGCCATTGAGCATGTTCATGGGCCGATGCTGGTGATTGCCGGAGCAGGCACCGGCAAGACAACCGTTTTGATACGCCGCATTGCGCACTTGATTCGCGAAGGCCATGCCCACCCCAGTGAAATCCTTGCGCTGACCTATACCTTGAACTCGGCTGCCGACATGCGCCTGCGTTTGCAGCAGGAGTTACAGGAGATTGATCTCTCCGGCTTAAAAGTTGGCACTTTTCACGAATATTGCAACGGCATCCTGCATCGCCAAGGCAAGCAGTTCGGCGTGGTTGATGATTTCGATCTCTGGATCTTCCTGGCTCGCCGTCTGCGCGAGTTGGAGCTCAAGCATTTCGTTCGCGCTGCTGATGTGAGCACTTTTCTGAAGGATTTGCTCGATTTCATGCGCCGCTGCAGCGACGAACTCGTCGGTCCCAAGCAATATGCGGAATATGTTGAAAAGCTGGCATCAGGAACGCTTCAACTCCCGCGGGTAGGGAAATCTAAAGAGGATATTCATCCTGACGAAGCCCTGAGCCGTTCCCAGGAAATCTCCCGCGCATTCACCAAAGTAGAGCGAATGCTTGCCGAGAAAAACCTCGGTACCTTCGGGCAGATGATCACCCATGCGTATGCCCTCATGAAAAACGAGCCAGCACTTCTTGCTCAGGAACAGAAGCACGCGCGTTTTATTCTCTTCGATGAATTTCAGGACGCGAATCTCGCGCAGATAAAAATTCTTCACATGCTGGCGGGCGAGAGTGCCAATGTTTTTGCCGTCGGCGACCCCGACCAGGGGATTTATCGTTTTCGTGGCGCTTCAAGCGCAGCGTTTGGCTTGTTTCAGTTGCACTTTCCACAATCCAAAATTGTGCGGCTGGAAAAGAATCGCCGCTCCACTACCCCAATTCTTAAATGCGCGCATGCACTGATTGCGGAAAATCCGGAGTCCGTCCAGCTGCGCACGCCGTTGACTTCAGCACGCGATGAAGAGGCCCGCCGAGCGGGACGCGAGCCTAAAAATGATCCCGTTAGTTTTATTTCTGGCGGCAAAGAGACAGAATGTTGCGACATCGTCGGCGAGATACGCCAACTCCAACAAAAGCGCCATGCCCGCTGGAGCGATTTCGCCATCCTCTACCGTTCGCATCTCCATCGGAATGAAATCGTCGCAGAACTGGCTGAGCAGCGTATCCCATTTTCCATCGAAAACATGGATGTGACGGACACACCACCGGTGCGCGACATACTCGCATGTCTGCGCATCGTTATTCAATCGAACGACTGTGCCAGCTTGTTACGCGTGGCAGCGCTTTCGCAGTTTGGCATTAATGGAGAACAACTGCGTGCGACTTTGCGATCACTTCCACGCGATGCCGCTATTCCGACTGCTTCGGAACTCCTTGCCAAAATTGATGGCGGCGACAAAGTCATCCACGCGATCGAGCAAGCCCGGGAAAAAATCGTAAAAGCCAGGCTTAAAAGTCGTGCCGCACTGGATGTTATCGCGCGATTATTTGATCTGGACACAAAATTGTCTCCTATTCGCGCTTTGTTTGATTTTGTCAGCGCGTGGGAGAAGAAGGCCATCACGCAAACCGGCGAGCCGGGCGAGCTTCTCGAATATCTCGAAGATTTTCGTGAAGCCGGTGGTTCCATTAATTTGCCTGCTAATTCAGAGGAGAATGCGGTCAGGATCATGACCGCCCATTCGGCAAAAGGACTCGAGTTCGATTATGTCTTCATCCTCCGCGCCAACTCGCCGTCGTTTCCGGATGCCTACAAAGAACCGCTTTTCGAATTTCCGCGAGCGCTTCGCGATGCGGCATCGGTTGACGCATTCGACGACAAGGAACTCTCGCGGCAGGAAGAACGTCGGCTTTTCTATGTTGCCATGACGCGAGCACGCGATCGCCTGACGATTTATGCCAAGCCGGGCACGGGCAAAGATAAAACTCCCAGCGGTTACATGCGTGAGCTGTTATGCAACAAGAACCTTAAGCCTTTTTTGCAGGAACGAGCATCGCACCAATTCCAAACTTCCATGTTTGCCGAAGCGGAAGAAAGCCAGCCAGCTTCCCAGGCTGCCGCTTGGCTGAATTTGCCTCCTGCCGTTGATTTGAGCCTGCGATTGAGCGCGAGTTCGGTGGCCCGGTATGAAATTTGCCCTATGCAATTCAAATTGGAGCGGGACTGGCGCCTTCCCACCGAAGTCTCCGGACCTTTGCAGTACGGTGCAGCGATTCATCGTGTCCTGCTCGCTTATTACGAAACAGTTCGCGCCAATCGTCCGATGACGGAAGAAACGCTGCTTGATTTGTTCAAAGCGGATCTTGCCAGCGCAGGATTGCAAGATACATATCAGCATGAGTTATATGAGCAGCAGGGAATTCGTCAACTCACGGAATTTTTTGCCATCTCCCAAAACTCCAAGCCGCCGGAAGTTCTTCACACTGAAGAATGGTTTGAGATGAATTTGGGTCGAACCATGGTTACCGGAAGAATCGATCGCATAGATCGGGCAAGCGATGGCAGCGTAACCATTACGGACTATAAAACCGGGCGTCCGCAATCACAGGAAGATGCGGATGAGAGCTTGCAGCTTTCCATTTATGCCCTTGCCGCACGAGAACGCTGGGGATATCAACCGGAGCGACTCGTTCTTTACAATCTGGAAGGGAATCAGGCCGTCGTGACGCGCCGCTGCGATGGCGAGTTGGAAGATGCGCGTCTCAAGGTGCTCGAAACTGCAACCAAAGTTGCCGAAGGACGCTTTGAGCCCAAACCTGGCTTCCAGTGCCGTTTCTGCGCTTATAAGAATCTTTGCCCTGCAACCGAAAAGAAGTTTTATGAAGTCAGTACTGCCGGGCTTTCCGTTACACAAAACTGATTTTGCAACTCCAAAAACTAAGGGGACGCTTTTGGCGTCCCCGTGGTTTCTTGCTTGAAACACTTTTAGTGTTTCTTCTTGGCAGCTTTCTTTGCCTTTTTCTTGGTTGCCATTGTTCTATTCTCCCTTTCCATTTTTCATGGATGATATGCAACGGTGAATTGTTGCAACTGATTGATGTATAGAGTCATTGAAAAGTGATGTCAAGAAAAAAATGATGTGCACGACGGCTCATGACGATGTACCAAAGTCACCTGAGTTGCCTCGCGAAGAAAATTTTCTGTTATGAAATCGAAAATTGTCTGCGCTGCTTCAGAATGTTTTGACGAGAGACATCGTTCTTTGAACATCGCCATCGGAGATTTTTAGAGCGATGTCGTCGCAAAGCCGTCCGGACACAAATGGCAATTCATTCTCAAATTTCATCTTCTTCATCCCGGTTGCATCTATAATGAAGAGTTGAAAATCTTTATAGGAGCTTCATAAATGGCTGCTTTCGACGATGTTGTCATCATTTCCGGCGTACGTACTCCCGTAGGAAAATTTCAAGGAAGCCTCTCCGATCTCAGCGCTACCAAACTTGGCGCGATCGTTGTAAAAGAAGCAGTCAAGCGCGCCAACCTCAAACCCGAGCAGGTGGACGAATGCATCATGGGCAATGTTATCTCCGCTGGGCTCGGACAAAATCCGGCGCGACAGGCTGCAATCTTCGGCGGATTGTCTCCCGAAGTAGGTGCCATGACTGTAAACAAAGTTTGCGGCTCAGGATTGAAATCTGTCGCGCTTGCGGCGCAAGCAATTCAAACCGAAAACAGTTCCATCGTCGTCGCGGGCGGCATGGAATCGATGACGAACGCGCCTTACCTCATGCAAAATGCGCGCAAAGGTTTTCGTCTCGGCAATCAGCAACTCGTAGATTCGATGATCAACGACGGCCTCTGGGACATTTACAACGACTACCACATGGGCATCACTGGTGAGAATGTCGCAGGCAAGTACAACATTTCGCGCGAAGAGCAGGATGAGTTTGCGTTGAACTCGCATCGCAAAGCGCTGGCGGCGATCAAAGAGTGCCGCTTCAAGTCGCAGATCGTTCCCGTCGAACTACCCGCGAAGAAGAGAGGCGAAGCACCGGTGCTCTTTGAAAAAGACGAATCGCCGCGTGAGGACACGACCATCGAAGTGCTGCGTTCGTTGAAGCCCGCGTTCAAGAAAGATGGAACTGTCACGGCAGGCAACGCACCCGGAGTAAACGACGGAGCGGCGGCGGTGGTGGTCACGAGCGCGAGGCGGGCGAAAGAGCTAGGCGCGACTCCCATGGTTCGAATCGTGGCGCAGGCGACCAGCGGCATTGACCCGGCCTGGGTGATGATGGCTCCCGTAGGTGCGGTGCACAAAATCTGGGAAAAGACGGGATGGAAGAACGAAGACGTTGACCTCTATGAACTCAATGAAGCCTTCTCCGTGCAGGCGTTGGGCGTGATGCGCGAACTGAAGCTCGATCCCAACAAAGTCAATGTCAATGGCGGAGCGGTTGCCATTGGGCATCCCATCGGCGCCAGCGGCGCGAGAGTTCTCGTGACGCTGATCTACGAAATGATCCGCCGCGACGTCCACCGCGGAATCGCCGCGTTGTGCTTAGGTGGAGGAAATGCGGTGGCGATGGCGGTAGAGCGATAGTACGCCGTCCCTTCAACAGATAATTAGAGATGAGACGCACCGTGCGAAGGTTGCCGCTAGCCGTATTGTTGTTATGCGGCATTAGTGTCTTAGCATTCGGATCCGACAATCAAAAGGAAATTGAAAGAGGACTGAGAGAAGCATATCTCGGACATTTCCTATCTCTAAAATCGCCTTCCTACTCGGACCATTTGCGATTTAGGCCAGACGGCGCATCCGAGGATGCCATTAAACCCGCACCTTGGACGACTTTCGGCTTATTTCAGGTCACCAAGCTTTCAGTCAAGAAAGATCGAATCGAGATTGAGGGCGACCATCTGGTTATCGCCTGGCGCGCGGAGCAAACTCCGTATCTTCTGCCCTTAGTCATCGGGAAAAAACTCAAAATAACCCTAGAATCGTACGCACCTATTTCCGATACTGATCAAACAACGCAGATGTTTAAGCGCGTCTTCGATCATGGAAATATTGATAGGAGAATCGCGGCTTATTGGAAGCCAGACGCTTCAGCCATCGCTGCTTTTAGGAAACCAGGCAATACTCATGAGGAGTACGGTGTACTCGAGGGCAACCGGAAGGTCTTCGGAGTCAAAGCGGGAATCGTTTCCCCGCCGCGGCCCATGTACGACCCTGACCCGCCGTACACAGACGCTGCCAGAAAAGATAAGCTGCAAGGGATAACGGTGCTGAGGCTTGTTGTAAATGAAAATGGCCTTCCTGAGATCATTGAAATAACAAAGAACCTCGGGGACGGTCTAGATTTGGCGGCGCTCGATGCCATTTCTCAATGGCGCTTTCAACCTGCGAAAATGAATGGAACACCGATAGCAGTCTTGATAAGTGTGGAAGTCAACTTCAGACTCTATTGATCAATACTCTTCTTTATCCGCCAAAAACTCTCTTGTTCACCCATCACTCTCTTGCTGTTCATCCATCACATTTTCACAGGCCCATCCTTGGGTATGGTGGAAGGCTTAACCACTTCATCCAGGCAAATGTGTGCTCTATAAGACCCTCAGCGCGGCGGTTTACGGCATTGATGCCAACATCATCGAGGTCGAGGTGGATGTGTCGGGTATCAAGACCAACGAGGAGCACTTTCACACCGTGGGCCTGCCCGACGCGGCGGTGCGCGAGAGCCGCGACCGGGTACGCTCGGCGCTGAAAAACTGCGGATACGACATTCCGCCCACCCACATCACCATCAACCTCGCCCCGGCTGATATCAAGAAAGAAGGCTCGGGATTCGATCTGCCCATGGCGCTGGGAATTCTGGGCGCATACGGCGGCCTGAACAAAAAAGAAGTCCCGGATTGCCTCTTTGTCGGCGAGCTTTCCCTCGATGGCGGCATTCGCAGTGTGCGCGGAGCACTGCCGATTGCGATTGAAGCTCGAGGGCGTAAGATCTCGCGGCTCGTAGTTCCTGAATTGAATGCAAGAGAAGCTGCCATGGTCGGCGGAGTGTCGGTTTATCCCGTCAAGTCGCTGTTGGACGTCATTCATTTCGTCAACACGGGCAATGGCATTTTGCCGCTAAGCGTGGACAGCAAGCATCTGCTCACCGAATCTCAACATTTCTCAGTGGACTTCAAAGATGTGCGCGGCCAACAGACCGCCAAGCGTGCCCTCGAAGTCGCTTGCGCCGGTGGACACAACATTCTGATGATCGGCCCTCCCGGCTCGGGCAAGACCATGCTGGCCAAGCGCATGCCGACCATCCTGCCGCCGTTTACCTTTGAAGAAGCGCTGGAGACGACGAAGATCCACAGCGTGGCTGGAGTGCTCGACGCTGGAGCGGGACTGGTCGGAGTGCGCCCGTTTCGTTCGCCGCACCACACGATTTCCGACGCAGGCTTGATCGGCGGCGGCGCGGTCCCACGCCCGGGAGAAGTATCGCTGGCGCATAACGGCGTTCTTTTCCTCGACGAACTGCCCGAATTTCCCCGCAATGTGCTGGAAGTGATGAGGCAACCTTTGGAAGATGGAACGGTCTGCATTGCACGAGCGGCCATGTCGTTGACATTCCCTGCGCGGTTCATGCTGGCGGCTGCAATGAATCCATGTCCTTGCGGATATTTCAACGACCGCTCCCGCGAGTGCCACTGCACGCCGCCGATTATTCAGCGCTACATGTCGAAAATTTCTGGGCCACTATTAGATCGCATTGATATCCATATTGATGTGCCAGCGGTGAACTATAAAGAGATGCGCTCGGGCTCTGAACCGGAGAATTCAGCCACAATACGTGAGCGGGTCGTACAGGCGCGGGAAGCACAATTAACGAGATTTGCCGCATCTACCACGAAGCAAAAGCTTTACTGCAATGCCCAAATGGCTCCCCGGCATATCCGTTCATTTTGTGAGCTTTCCCCAGAATGTGAGCGTTTGCTGGAGAGGGCCATGACCCAGCAAGGGCTAACGGCGCGAGCGCATGACCGAATATTAAAGGTCGCACGAACCATCGCAGATTTGGAAGCAGCCCCAGCGATCAGCCCGAAGCACATTGCGGAAGCGATTCAATATCGCACCCTTGATCGGACTTTTTGGTCGTAGCTAAACCATTTATAATCAATAATATGAGGTCATATTGCGGCAGTGGAGAAGGTGAGAATCAAGGTTAACATCTTCCAAAATATGAATATTTTACTTGACGTTCTTTATAGCCAAGAGTAAGTTTAAGAGTCCCTAAGGCGTTTTTATAGTCAATCGTCTTACGAACCTCTGCCGACAACTAGGCAAAGTCCAAGGCTTCTGAGAAACTTTCAGGTCGAGCGGGGCATCTATAAAAGTACCGGAGTTTCCTCTACAACTCATGTGGTTTGTGGAAGTTGCGTTATTGGCTTAGAGGCATAGTCTAACCCAGCAAACTAAGGGTACGATGCGGGACTCGGAAGGAGAACAGTTACATGCGCTCTGATCGCGTATTTGATGCACTTCATACTTTGCGGAACCGTTACATGCTTTGCCAGCTCGCGTCGAAAGCGACGCGGAAGTTCCATAAACCCAACACCCGGATCCAGGAGACGATGAACGAAGTTCTGGACCGCATTGCCACCTCGGAGCGCCAGACGATCCTCTCCGAGCCGGAGAACTTTGCTGAGGCACAACGCCGGGCTGCATAAGCAGCCCAGCTGCGCCCTCCCGCCATGTAGATCTTCTCCAGATATACCCTCCAATTTGAAAATCTCCTCGCAGGTGAGTGAATGACCATTGCTGAACTAAAAGAAAAGAACATTACCGAACTAACCAAGATTGCCCGCTCGCTTGATCTCCCTGGCGCCAGCGGACTGCGCAAGCAAGACCTAATCTTCAAAATCCTTCAGGCTCAGAGCGAAAAAGAAGGCCACATATTCGCCGAGGGCGTACTTGAAATTCTGCCTGACGGCTATGGATTTTTGCGCTCGCCGGATTACAACTATTTGCCCGGCCCCGACGATATCTATGTTTCGCCTTCGCAAATCCGCAAATTTGACCTGAAGACTGGCGACACGATTAGCGGCCAAGTACGTCCGCCGCATGAGGGCGAAAAGTACTTCGCGCTGGTCAAGATTGAGGCGGTCAACTTTGAATCGCCCGACGAAGCCCGCAATAAGATTCTTTTTGACAATCTGACGCCGCTGTATCCGCAAGAGCGGATCAAGCTCGAGACTGTTCGCGAGAACGTAAGCGCCCGCGTGATGGATTTGCTCACGCCGCTCGGCAAAGGCCAGCGCGG
>JAJPHW010000112.1 GCA_021325035.1 Terriglobia bacterium | reverse complement strand
TTCAGGTTTCGAGTTTCAAGACAAGAGGATCAATGGCAACAACAGCAAAAAGAGTCAAGGACGCAAGGAAACCCAAGTTCTCTTCGCGCAAGCACAACCGCTGCAAGATTTGCGGACGTCCGCGCGCTTATCTGCGCAAGTTTGGTGTGTGCCGTCTGTGTTTCCGCGGACTCGCCCTGCGCGGTGAGATTCCTGGGGTTTCGAAGTCGTCCTGGTAGTGAAGAAGTGTGCGGTACAAAGCACGTCGCCGCTGGTTCTTCGGCAGGGTTTGATTGGCCGAAGCTAACGGGTGACGGAGGAGAAGCAAAACGATGAATTTGACCGATCCGGTCGCAGACATGCTGGCGCGTATTCGCAACGCCATTAACGCGCGTCACCAGAAGGTGGATATTCCCGCTTCGCGTTTGAAGCTGGAGATTGCCCGCATCCTCAAAGAGGAAGGCTACATCTCCAACTACAAAGCTTCGGAAGAAGAGGGGCAGAAGATCCTGCGTGTTTACTTGAAGTACGGCAACAACAACGAGGCCGCAATCTCGAACGTCGAGCGCGTTTCGCGCCCCGGCTGCCGTGTTTACGTGGGCCGCACCGAAATTCCGCGAGTGCTCGGCGGAATGGGCATCAACATTTTGACCACGCCCAAGGGCGTGATGACCGGACGCCAGGCCCGCAAACAAGGTTTGGGCGGCGAAGTCCTATGTCAGGTTTGGTAGCTGAGAGACGGAACCTATGTCACGAATTGGAAAAAAGCCGATCGCACTGCCCAAGGGCGTGACGGTCAAAATTGAAGGCAACACGGTTGCCGTGCAGGGACCGAAAGGCAAGCTGGATACCGCTCTGCCTCCCGGCATCAAAATGGAGCAGAAGGATGGTGCTCTCCTCGCTGTTCGTGAGAACGACCAGCAGGCGGCGTTTCACGGCCTAGCTCGCGCGTTGGTGAACAATGCCGTCGAAGGCGTCACCAGGGGCTGGACACGCGAATTGGAAATTGTCGGCATTGGTTATCGCGCCGAAATGAAGGGCAAGGGCATGGTGGTGTTCACGCTCGGCTACTCGCACCCGATTGAGTATCCGCTGCCCTCCGGGATTGAAGCCGCGGTCGATCCGAAACAGACCAAGATTTCCATTACCGGCATTGACCGCCAGAAAGTTGGCCAGGTTGCCGCGGAAATGCGCAGCTTGCGTCCGCCCGATCCCTACAAGAACAAGGGCGTACGCTTTGTAGGCGAGAAATTGAAGAAGAAGGTGGGTAAGACGGGAGCGAAGTAATACCGTTCCGCGAGGCGTTTGAGCCTCGCTGGCATTACCCGATAGAGGAACAAGAATATGCTTACAATTTCATCCAAAAATGCGAACCGGCGGCACGTACACGATCGCATCCGCAAAAAAATTCAAGGCACCCCGGAACGCCCGCGCTTGAATGTCTATCGTTCCCTGAACCATATCTACGTTCAGGTGATTGATGACATGTCGGGAGCGACGCTCGTTTCGGCGAATTCGGCCGAGGGCGAAAAAGGCGCACGCAAAACCGGAGGGAACCTGGCTGCGGCAAAGTCTGTCGGCAAGACGGTGGCAGAACGCGCCAAGGCGAAGGGAATCTCGAAAGTCGTGTTCGACCGCGGCGGCTACATTTACCACGGCCGCGTGAAAGCGCTTGCCGATGCTGCCCGCGAAGCCGGGCTCCAGTTTTAAAGGACAAAATAAGAATGCCAACAGTTGCGAAAAAACTCGATGCGAATGCTTATCAGCTGAAAGACCAGGTGGTTGCCATCAACCGCGTTACCAAGGTGGTCAAGGGCGGCAAGAACATGTCGTTTGCCGCGCTGGTCGTGGTTGGCGATCCGGCTTCGGCTGTGGTCGGCTACGGTTCCGGCAAGGCGAAGGAAGTGCCTCAGGCCATTCGCAAGGGAATTGAATCCGCCAAGAAGAATTTGATTCGTGTGAATTTGACGCAGACTTCGATTCCGCATCTTTCACTCGGAAGGTATGGTTCAGGGCAGGTTCTGTTAAAGCCGGCCCCCGAAGGAACGGGCGTGATCGCCGGTGGCGCGGTTCGTGCCGTGATGACTTCGGTCGGCGTACAGAACGTGCTGACGAAATCCATCGGCACCACGAATCCGCACAACGTAATCAAAGCCACCTTCGATGCTCTCAGGCGGCTCAAGAGCAGGGAAGACGTCGCCAATATGCGTGGCAAGTCGGTCCAGGAGCTTTAGGAAATTCCGGTCACCCGGAGCGAGATCGCAGCCAGAATTTAGGAAGCAAGGATTTACGAAAATGACAGCAGCGAAAAAAACAGCGGCGGCAGGCGGGAAGATTCACCTCAAGTGGGTGCGTTCTTCCATCTGCGCTCCGGTCAAACAAAAGCGCGTAGTCAAAGGTCTGGGGTTCACCCGGCTGAATCAGGTGATTGAGCGTCCCGATAACGCCGCGATTCGCGGCATGGTCGCGAAGGTCCCCCATCTGGTCGAAATCGTTCAGCAGTAGCGGGTCATAAGGCAAAGTCATGAATCTTTCAAATGTAAGAGCACCGAAGAAAGCCGCAGAAAACAAAAAGCGCGTCGGCCGCGGCATGGGTTCCGGTATGGGCAAGACATCCGCCCGCGGACACAAAGGACAGCGCTCACGCAGCGGTTCGCGCATGATGCGCGGTTTTGAAGGCGGCCAGATGCCGCTTCACCGCCGTATGCCGAAGCGCGGCTTCACCAACATTTTTCGCGTCGAATACAACGTCGTGAATCTGGACAAGCTGGCAGCGCTCGGCGAGACCACCATCACACCCGAAGTGTTGCGTAAGGCTGGCGTGATCAGCACCAAGCATCCGGTAAAAATTCTCGGCAACGGCGAAGTTTCCAGTGCGCTCACCGTTCACGCGCACAAATTCTCCAAGTCGGCACAGGAAAAGATCACCAAGGCAGGCGGTAAAGTCGAGGTTCTGTAGTCATGTTAGAAAAGCTGGCGAACATCTTCCGGATTCCAGACCTGCGCAAGCGGATTCTTTTTACGCTTGGCTTGCTGGCGGTTTACCGCTTGGGTGGTCACATTCCCACGCCCGGCGTGAATGCCGACCGCTTACAGCAATTCTTCGATCAGAGCCGCGGCAGTTTTCTCGGCTTGGTGGACATGTTCTCCGGCGGGCAGCTCCGCCGTCTCACCATTTTTGCTCTGGGCATTATGCCCTACATCACGGCGTCCATCATTTTGCAGTTGCTGACGGTTGTTTATGAGCCATTGGCCAAGTTGCAAAAGGAAGGTGAGCTCGGTCGCAAGAAAATTACGCAGTGGACGCGTTATATCACCGTGCTTCTGAGCATCGTGCAGTCCTTCGGTATTGCTATCAGCCTGCAAAAGGCCGGAGATTTTGTCGTCAATCCCGGGCCCGGTTTCGTGATGATGACGGTACTCACTTTGACTACAGGCAGCGCTTTTGTCATGTGGCTGGGCGAGCAGATTACTGAACGCGGCGTTGGCAACGGCATGTCGCTGTTGATTTTTGCCGGCATCGTCGTAGGCCTGCCGCGTGGTGTTTTCGATTTGTTCGACAAGGCCAAGACGCAGGCGTGGGGCGTGTTTACGGTTCCTGCAATGATCCTGCTAGTGGCCGTGATGCTTCTCATCGTTGCCTTCATCGTCTATGTGGAGCGCAGCGAACGCCGCATTCCCGTGCAGTATGCCAAGCGCGTCGTCGGACGGAAAGTGATGGGCGGGCAATCCACCCATCTGCCGCTGCGCGTAAACGCAGGCGGCGTCATGCCGGTCATCTTCGCATCTTCGATTTTGACGCTGCCGCAAATGCTTGGGCAGCCCTTGAAAGACAATCGCTACTTCAGCGGATTGTTTCATGCGCTTGCATGGGGCGAGCCGCTTTACACGTTCCTGTATGCGGTCGGCATCATTTTCTTCGCGTATTTCTATGTCTCGATCGTGTTCAATCCGAGCGAAGTTGCCGACAACATGCGGAAGTATGGCGGATTCATTCCTGGCATTCGCCCAGGCAAGCGCACAGCGGACGCCATTAACGAGATTTTGACACGCATTACGCTGGTCGGCGCGCTTTATCTGATTATCATCTCGTTCATTCCTGAGTGGATGATCGCCGGTATCCACCTGAACCACTTGCCGGGGGCCATCGGCGCGTTCTTTGAACGTCTGCCTACCTGGGTCACAAACGGCTTGGGTGTTACGTTCTACTTCGGTGGTACTTCATTGTTGATTGTTGTCGGCGTGGCGATGGATACAGTCACCCAGATTGAAGCTCAGCTGATCATGCGCCACTATGATGGATTCACGCCGCGCAGTGGCCGCATCCGTGGTCGGCGTTGGTAAGGCAGAGATAGAGCGAGTGGATGCGCTGGGTTCGTGCATCCGGGTTGGGAATTACAGGAGATTTACTGGAACCGTCCTGCGGTTGGGGCGATGAAAACCGATGTCGAACGATACGTTGCGCAACATCGGGCCAATCGTTTTATTAGGGCCTCCGGGTGCGGGCAAGGGTACGCAAGCCAAGCGAATCGTTGCCAAGTTCCAGATTCCGCAGATTTCCACCGGCGATTTGCTTCGCGATAATGTCGCGCGCCACACGCCGTTGGGTATGCAGGCGAAAGCCGTGATGGAACGCGGCGATCTGGTTTCCGACGATCTGGTGGAAGAAATGGTCGCGGAGCGTTTGCAACGCGATGATGCCCGGCGCGGTTTCATTCTGGATGGATTTCCACGAACGGTGGAACAGGCTATTTGGCTTGATGGATTTTTGAAGCACGGGATCTTTGACAACCAGAAGTCGAAAAAGGCCAAGTCCGGGGATATGGCTCCAATTGTGATACGGATGGACGTGGACTATAATAAGTTGAAGCTCCGGCTTACCGGACGCCGCACTTGTCCCGCCTGTGGGCGAATTTATAACGTCCACTCTCAGCCTGCCAGCGTTGACGAAGCTTGTGACGTGGATGGCGCAAAGCTGGTCATCCGAGACGATGATCGCGAGGAAGTGATCCAGGAACGCTTGGCCACGTATGACCGGCTGACCAGACCTGTTGCCGACTATTACGAGCGCAAGCGCCGCTTGTTTGTGGTAAACGGAGATCGGCCGTTGGATCAGGTGACGGAAGAAATTTTTCGGGAGATTCTGCGCCACTCCGCTCCGGTGGAAGGCCGCTAAAACCAGGAATCAATGGCGATTGTTTGCAAGTCGGCGGCAGAGATTGAAAAGATGCGGCAGAGCGGCCATATCGTTCGCCAGGTGTTGGATCATCTTAGAACGCTTGTTGCTCCCGGCATGACCACGATGGATCTGGAACGCGCCGCGGAAAAGAAGATGAAGGAACTGGGCGCGAAGCCGGCATTTAAGGGATATTTCGATTATCCCTGTGTACTGTGTACTTCGATCAACGACGAAATTGTGCATGGTATTCCGTCGGAGAAGCGCACATTAAAGTCCGGTGACATTGTTTCGATTGATTGCGGCGTTGTGCTCGATGGCTATTACGGAGATTCCGCCATCACCGTCGCGGTCGGAGACGATGTTGCTCCGGAGCTGCGCAAGTTGCTTGATGTGACGGAAGCATCGTTGTACAAGGGAATTCAGCAGGTCTTGATCGGCAACGCAGTTGGCGATGTCGGTGCAGCAGTCCAGGAATACGTCGAAGCCAACGGATTTAGTGTGGTTCGCGAGTTTGTAGGACATGGCATCGGGACGAAATTGCACGAAGAGCCACAGGTTCCGAATTACGGATCTCGCGGGCATGGAACGCGTTTGCGGGAAGGCATGGTCATCGCGATTGAGCCGATGGTGAATTTCGGCAAGCCCGAAACCCGGGTGCTCGATGACAAATGGACTGCGGTGACTGCCGACGGAAGCTTCAGCGCTCATTTTGAGCATTGCGTCGCGGTTACAAAAAATGGTCCGATGGTTTTGACGCAGTAACTTGAGGCGGGTGTGAGCGAAGCGGGCGCCCACCCCCGAAATCCTGAGCAGAGCGAAAGAACTCAGGAAGCTAAAATTTTAAGGAGTGCATGAGCAAGGAAGACGCGATTGAAGTCATGGCAGTGGTTCTGGAACCTCTGCCCAACGCCATGTTCCGGGTGGAACTGGAAAACAAGCACCAGGTTTTGGCCCATGTTTCCGGAAAGATGCGCAAGAACTTTATCCGCATCCTTCCCGGCGACAAAGTGGCAGTCGAGCTTTCGCCCTACGATTTGAATCGCGGGCGCATTGTTTACAGGTACAAATGATCGCGTTATGCGGGCGTTCGAGCCCGCAGCGATCATCCTGAGCGAGCGAAGGATCTGGCGGAAATAATTGCCAGAGTTAGGAAACTGAACTTATGAAGGTTAGAGCATCGGTAAAGAAAATTTGCGACAAGTGCAAGGTCATTCACCGCAAGGGTGTGGTGCGGGTGATCTGCGAAAATTCCAAGCATAAGCAACGGCAGGGTTAAGGAGCACTATGGCACGTATTGCAGGCGTCGATCTTCCGCGCAACAAGCACACGAATATCGCGCTCACTTACATTTACGGTATTGGGCACCCGCGCGCAGCCAAGATTTTGGCGAAGGCGAACGTCGAGGCGGTCAAGAAGATCCAGGATCTCAGTGAAGAAGAGGTCAACCGCATCCGTCAGGTCATTGAGGCCGAAGGCATGGTCGAGGGCGATCTCCGCAAGGAAGTTTCGCTGAACATCAAGCGGCTCATCGAAATCGGCTCCTATCGTGGAAACCGTCACCGCCGCGGCTTGCCCGTTCGCGGACAACGCACGCACACCAATGCCCGGACCCGCAAAGGTCCGCGTAAAGGAACGGTTGCCCAGAAGAAGAAGGCGACAGCGAAAACATAAGCAGGCTTCGATGTTTCAAGGTTTTTGTATCAACTTTGGAACATGAAACTTTGAAACTGAGGTTTTATGGCAAAACCAGCAGCAGCGGGCGGCGCAGCCGCCGAGAAAAAAGGCAAGAAGAAGACGTTCAAAAAGAAAGAGCGCAAACACGTCTCGCATGGCGTGGCGCACATTCAGGCGTCTTTCAACAACACCATCGTGACGATTTCCGATCCGGCGGGCAACGTGCTCTCCTGGAAGAGTTCCGGCTCGCTTGGGTTCCGTGGATCGCGCAAGGGAACTCCATTCGCGGCGCAGCAGGCGGCTTCGACAGCCGCCAGCATGGCCCGTGATCACGGCGTTCGCAGCGTGGAAGTTCGTGTAAGCGGCCCTGGTTCCGGGCGCGAATCGGCCATCCGTGCGCTGGCAGCTTCCGGAATTGACGTCCGCAACATTAAGGACTCAACGCCGATTCCGCACAATGGTTGCCGTCCACCGAAGCGTCGTAGAGTTTAGGTTTCAGAAGTTTCAAAGTTTCGAAACTTGGAAACCTGCGAAACATTGAAACTAGATTTTCAGCCCGGGAAGAAGGGTGAAGCCATACCCGTAAACCGGACATCTAATGAAGGAGATTAAATGGCCCGATACACTGATCCTGTCTGCCGCCTTTGCCGTCGCGAGGGCATGAAGCTTTTCCTCAAAGGCACCCGTTGTTTCAGCGACAAGTGCGCCATCGAGAAGCGTAACTTTGCCCCTGGCCAGCATGGCAAGGACCGCAAGGCGAAAATCGTCGGCTATGGTCTGCAACTGCGTGAAAAGCAGAAGACCAAGCGCATGTACTTTACGCAGGAAGGCCAGTTCCGGAACTACTTTGAAAAGGCTGCTGCGTCGCAAGGTGTTACCGGCGAAATCCTTTTGCAGCAACTTGAGCGCCGCCTCGACAACGTCGTTTTCCGCATGGGTTTCGGCATTTCACGCCGTCAGGCTCGCCAGCTCGTGCGTCACGGACATATTCATGTGAACGGAAGAAAGGTCAATATTCCTTCTTTTCCAGTTAACGCCGGCGACGAAATCGCCGTGCGCGAGGCCAGCCGCAAGTTGGCCATTCTTGAATCGGCAAAAGAGGTAGCCAGCCATGGTCACGCACCCAACTGGTTGCAGATTGATCGCGACAATTATTCGGGACGCATCGTATCGCTGCCCAAGCGCGAGGAAATTCAGATGCCGGTCAATGAACAGTTGATCGTCGAGTTGTACAGCAAATAGTTTTTAGTTTCCAGTTTCTAGAACTTGCAACACGAAACTGGAAACTCGAAACCAATTTTTTGGTCCGCATTTCGAGCCAGCTCAGCCTTTGCCTGCGCTTGACCTGAACTAAAGTTGTACGGACCG
>JAJPHW010000161.1 GCA_021325035.1 Terriglobia bacterium | reverse complement strand
GTCCTATTCAACTACGAGAAAGCCAAAGATGCAGCCGAACAACTGGTAAGCGAACTTGGCGAAGCCAACTGCGCCGCCATGGCCTGCAATCTCTCCGGCACGGAAACCGCCGCATCGCTGGTTCAGGAAGCCGTAAAACGCTTTGGACGACTGGATATTCTGGTCGCCAACCACGGCATCTGGCCGCCCAATGACGCTCCTATTGATCAGATGTCAGAAGCACAATGGAACAACACCATCGCCATTAATCTCGACAGCGTCTTCGCTTTGGTGAAACATTCAGTTGCGCAAATGAAAAAACAAAAATCTGCTGGCGACGCCGCCGGGCATATTGTGCTCGTCAGCTCCACTGCCGGACAGCGCGGCGAAGCTTTCCACTGCGACTATGCAGCCTCGAAGGGCGCTCTCATCAGCATGACCAAAGGCCTTTCCACGGAACTCGCACGTGATCGAATTTACGTGAATTGCGTGGCGCCGGGTTGGGTGAATACCGATATGTCCATTTCGGCGTTGAATGATCCGCCGACGCGGGAAAAGATTTTCGGGACCATCCCTTTGCGCCGCGTTGGAACTGCGGACGAAATCGCCGGCCCGATTTTATTCTTGTGCACGCCACACGCAGGTTTCATCACCGGCGAAGTGTTCAATGTAAACGGGGGAGCGGTCTTACCCGGATAAGCTGCAATTTCCTCCCATACAAGCAGCTACAATGGAAGTCGGCAGCGTCTAACTGCCGAGCATGAAGCATATTCTTACGTTTATATTGCTAATTTCTGCCGCGTTCGGGCAGGCCAATCCTTCGGCATCGCCGCCCGCAGCGCAGCCTTCTTCCAGCCCGGCGCCCCAAACCATCCCCGTGGATCAGCAGAATTCTGCGAAAGCGCAGGCGCTTATCCAGAGTGCGATTCAAGCGCTGGGCGGTCAGGCCTATCTCGAAATTCAAGACGTCAGCCAGGAGGGTCGCACTTACAGCTTTCACCTTGGCACTCCCAACAGCACCGGAGTTTTGTTCTGGCGCTATTACAAATTTCCCGATCAGGAGCGCGTAGAAGTCACCAAGCAGCGCGACGTGATTTACGTCTATCAAGGAGATCGCGGCTACGAGGTCACCTACAAAGGCGTGGTCAACATGGACACAAAAGCGCTAAACGATTATCTGCGGCGGCGCGATTATTCGCTCGAGATGGTGTTGCGCCGATGGATCCACGAACCCGGCGTTGCATTTTTTTACGAAGGCACAACCGTCGCCGCGCAGAAACCCGCTGAGCAGGTGACGATTATCAATTCGAAAAATCAGGGCGTGACGTTATATTTCGACATCCATACGCATCTGCCGATTAAGAAATCTTTCTCATGGCGCGATCCCGGCGACCGGCAACGCAACATCGAAGAGGAAGTCTGGGACAATTACCGGGATGCGCAAGGCGTGATGACGCCCTTCAGCGTCACTCGTTATTACAATGGCGACATGTCAAACCAGCGCTTTCTCAACACCGTGAAATACAACCAAGGATTGAAAGATTCGATGTTTGTCCCCGGCCAGGCCGCCGTGGGAATTAAAAAGTAAACCCAGCCTAATTTTGACCTCATGTTTTCAAGTAATTGATTACATGATGCTTATTCTTCGACATGAGGCGAAATCCTGCTTCTACTGTGGCTAATTTGCCACATACAGAATTCCCATCCCCGCTGTACTCTGGCAAGTCAATCAAACAAACTGATCCCAGTTCTTTGAAGCCCGAGCAAACAATTCGCTCTGCTGTCGAGTGCAAAGGTGTGGGCTTGCACAGCGGCGCACCGGTCACTTTGCGCATTCTTCCCGCGCGCGCCGGTTCGGGCATCGTCTTCCGCCGCACCGACCTTGATGGATTTGAAGTCGAAGCCATCGGCCGCAACGTCGCCCGCGTCAGCTACGCCACCAGTTTGATGAAAAAAGGCGTGCTGATTTCAACCACCGAGCATCTGCTTTCTGCTTTCATTGGCGTGGGGATTGATAACGCCATCGTCGAACTCGACAACCTTGAGTTGCCAATTCTCGACGGCAGCGCCCGGCCATTCGTGGATTTGATCCGCAGCGCTGGAGTGCGCGCACAGAAACGCCCGCGAACCTATTTGCGGATTTTGCGCGATGTCGAGTTGCGCGAAGGCGACAAATTTATTGGCGTCTACCCAGCCGAGTCGTATTCGGTTTCGTACAGCATCAATTTTCCTCATCCACTCATTGGCCGCGAAAAGTTCGCCGTGAATCTTTCCGAAGGAAATTACTTCGGCGACATCGCTCCCGCCCGAACTTTCGGTTCACGCGAAGACGAACAGAAGATGCGCAACATGGGATTGATTCGTGGCGCATCGCGCGACAACTGCGTGGTACTTACGAAAGATGGAATTGAAAACCCGCCGCTGCGCTTCAGCGATGAATTCGTCCGTCACAAAGTTCTGGATTTAATCGGCGACCTGGCATTGCTCGGCAAACAAATTCTTGGCTCCGTCGTAGCCGACCGCGCTGGACACGCCATGCACACCGCGCTCGTCTCCCGCCTGCTCCGCGACAGCTCATTGTGGGAAGAAACCACGCTGGAAGAAGAATTGATAACGGTTGGCGCGAGGGCGACCGCCGCAGCCGCTCTTCGCTAGCAACTCCAGTTAATCGTTCCCTTAAATTAAGCGATGTCATCCCGACCGTCCGCGCTTTCACCAGCGGACGGAGGGACCTTGCGCGCATCTCCCCCGCTCTCACCATCGTGTCATTCCGACCGCCGCCGGAGCGCCAGCGACGGCAAGTGGAGGAACCCGCTTTCGCTCGTGTGGGGCGGACACTCCTGTCCGCTGCCTCAGCCGTTGATCTTGATTTTCAGGCACCCCCCGCTCTCACCACCTGTGTCATTCCGACCGCCGCCGGAGCGCCAGCGACGGCAAGTGGAGGAACCCGCTTCTGCTCGTGTGGGGCGGACACTCCTGTCCGCCGCCTCTTGCAAAAGGTATAAAGCCAACCCCTACCTCAACCCCTTCACCACATACGCCTCTGACATGGCCAGCGAATACTGAAACGCATACGCGCTTCCATCCGCGGAAAATATTGGCCTGCCGGCGCTGGCCGACATCGGCAAAGTTTCGCCGAAAACTTTCCACAATTCCATTTTGCCGGTGGCGATATTCACCCGATAAACTTTAACGGTCCGGTCGCGCCTGTGACTTTCAACCGCGTACACCGAATTTCCGTCGGGCGTCCATCCGATAACGCGGTAGTGCGAGTCGAGGTCGGGAATCGCATGCATGGCACTCCCCTCTCCATTGACATCAATGGGCCCAACACCCCATTTACCATCGGATCCCTGCATCACGACATTGCGGCCATCGGGGGATAGCAAGACGCCGGAAATACCCTCCGGAGTGATCGCTTTTGAATCCCCGCTGGCCACGTCAATCAGGTAATTCCGCGCACCATGGCCGGGCTCAATGCCTATCGCCAGCAACTGCTTGCCATCGGGCAAATAGCGCACCACGTTGTAGCTGATGTGATCATGCGTTAATTGGCGGGCTTCGCCTGCCCCTGTCGGCACCACACTCAACGCTCCGCCGCCTTTCGCCGGCTGCGTCACCACCCATTTATTGTCCGGTGATATCGCTTCGCCGCGTCCTTCCCCAATCCTGATCGGCGGCGAGCCGTCCATGTCTCGCAGATAAACCGTGTAGTTGGGGCCGCCACCGTCCGCTTCCTCCTCGAACAGCACTTTCCTTCCATCCCGGCTGACATCTCTGAGCTGCGACCAGCCCAGCCATCCCAACTCTTTTTCTTCTTTTCCCCCGGGCGCCATGCCACGAATTTCAACCCGCAGATTCTGCGCCAGCATCAGGGCAACGCCATTACGAATATCTTGAAGCCACATTCCACCCGGTACATTCGTGATCGTCCGCAGCTTTCCAGAGAGCGTCACGCCGCGAAGATTATCCGCGCTGCCGCTGTCGGATGCGCTGAACCAGACCTCATCGCCCGCAGGAGACCACAACACGCCCTCCACCGAACTCCATCCCGTCGAAAGTTTCTTTTCGTGCCCCTCCGTATCAATGACGGCAACGCCGCCTTCGTCATCTCCTCCCGTATTCTCATGGTCGGAGAATGCAATCCATTTCCCATCCGGTGAAATCTTGGGGGTGCTGATCCAGTTGATGCCATCCAGCAGCACCTTGCCGATGGGATACTCCAGCCGCCAATGATGGCTTTCGGGCACGTAGCGGACCACCGCCATGCTCGCACCGTCGGCCGACCAATCGGCGTCCTGCACGTTGTCGAGTACCTCCCTGGGTGTACCGCCTCCGAGAGGAACGCGCGCCAGCGTCCCAGAGACTGCATAGCCACCGTAGGACACTGTATTGAGCCGTATGGCAAGCTCCCCATTTTTGGAAACCGCAAGCAGCGTGGCGTCTTTAATGCCTAGCTCACGCGAACCAGTGTCTTCGGTGCGGGCCATGTACATCTGCGACCCGCCGTCTTCCCAGTTCGCGGAATAAACGATGCTCCCATCCGCTGCGAACCGCGCGTTCGTGATGCGGCCGGTACGAAAAGTAATTTGCTGGTACTCGGGCGGTGGCACGTAGGCGCTGCTTCGGCCCAGCCACCAGCCGAGGGCAGCCGTGATGATCGCCAGCGCAATCATGCCCCCAATCCATGCCAATCTGGAGTTAACTCCCGGTTCATCGGTCTCAGCAATCGCCGTTTGCGCGCCCGATTTGCTCGCGCCAGAAATTTGCGTTAGCGATTCCAAATCAAACGCCAGATCACCCGTCGCTTGAAATCTCTGCGCCGGATTTTTCTCCAGGCAATGCCGCACAATACGTTCCAGACCCGGCGGAATATTCTTGCCGCTTTCGGAAAGTTCTGCCGGCTCCTCTTTGAGGATGGCACTCATGGTGTCAGCCATGGTCTCGCCTTTGAACGCCCGCTCGCCGGTCAGCATTTCATGGAGGATGGCGCCGAAGGCAAAAATGTCGGAACGCGCGTCCGCCGTTTTGCCGCGCACTTGCTCGGGAGACATGTAGCCCGCGGTGCCCATGATTAAGCCGGGCTGGGTTGCCGCGTGCATTGTAGGCGCATCTGCGCTGCCGCTTTGCGATTCAGGACGCGTCAGCTTGGCCAAGCCAAAATCAAGAATCTTGGCTGCGCCATCGTTCGTGAGAAAAATGTTTTCCGGTTTAAGGTCGCGGTGAACAATTCCTTTTTCATGGGCCGCGGCCAGCCCGCGTGCGATTTGAATCGCATAATCAATCGCTTTGCGGCTTGAGAGTGCGCCCAGCTTCAATCTCTCCCGCAGCGTTTCCCCTTCCAGCAATTCGGTAACGACATAAGGCGCGCCCTTCTCTTCGCCGATGTCATAAATGGAAACGATGTTGGAATGATTCAGCGCCGCGGTAGCTCTAGCCTCTTGCGCGAAGCGCTGCATGCGGTCGTGATCAGCAGAGAAAGAGGCCGGTAGCACTTTGATGGCGACGATGCGGTCAAGCCTCCCGTCGCGGGCTTTATAGACTTCGCCCATCCCGCCCGCCCCCAGCAGGGAGACAATTTCGTACGGCCCGAGTTTTTCTCCGCCCGTGAGCGCCATGGTTGAGGGAAATTATGTTGAGGGGAATTATATAGTGAGGAACCACGGGGAGGTTCATCGACGCAATCATCACTCCAACCACCTTGTCATTCCGAGCCATTCGGAGTCGCACCAGCGACGAGGAGGTGCGTAGGAATCTGCTTTTCGTTCGACACGTTTCATTCCGACCGCCGCAACCCTCCGCTAAAGAACTCCGCTACTAACTCCGTCATCCCGAACGTCCGCGCTTTCACCAGCGGGCGAGGGATCTTGCGCGCATCTCCACACTCTCACCATAGTGTCATTCCGACCGCCGCCGGAGCGCCGGCGACGGCAAGTGGAGGAACCTGCTTTTTGGAAACAACTCCGCCACTACCTTGTCGTCCCGAAGACCCGCGCTTTCACCAGCGGACGGAGGGATCTCGCGCGCAGTTCCCCACTCTCACCATCGTGTCATTCCGACCGCCGCCGGCGCGTCAGCGACGGCAAGTGGAGGAACCCGCTTCTTGGAAACAACTCCGCTACTAACTATGTCATCCCGAACGTCCGCGCTTTCACCAGCGGACGGAGGGATCTTGCGCACATCTCCCCGCTCCCACATAGTGTCATTCCGACCGCCGCCGGAGCGCCAGCGACGGCAAGTGGAGGAACCTGTTTTTTGGAAACAACTCCGCCACTACCTTGTCATCCCGAACGTCCGCGCTTTCACCAGCGGGCGAGGGATCTCGCGCGCAGCTCCCATGCCTACCACCTTGTCATCCTGAGGCAGCGGATTTGTTCGTCGCGAACAAATCCCAACGAGGGATCTATGCATTTGCTTTGAAGCGCGCGGGCCGCGGGCAATTTCTCCACCCCACCGCTCCAGCCACCTGTGTCATTCCGAGCCGTTCGCAGCGAAGCGAGAACGTGCGTAGGAGTCTGCTTTTTGGAAACCACTCCGTCCACCTTGTCATCCCGAAGACCCGCGCTTTTCATCGCGGGCGAGGGATCTCGCGCGGATCTCCCCGCTCCCACCATCGTGTCATTCCGACCGCCGCCGGAGCGCCAGCGACGGCAAGTGGAGGAACCTGCTTCTGTCCGTGAGGGCGGACACTCCTGTCCGCCGCCTTTGTCGTCGATCTTGATTTTCAACCACCCACCGCTCCAACCACTTTGTCATGCTGCTCGTGTGGGACGGACATTCCACTCTGCGAACACCCTCGAGGTTTACTTCTGTGACTGGGAAGTCGCGTACAACCTCGCCAACAGCGGCACACTTGGCTGCCAAAACCAAGTATCGAGCACGCTCTCAAATGCGTACGCGAGCGTGCTGAATAATCCGTAGAAGCCAGCAGCCGAAGGGAACAGCCTCGGGTCAGGGGCTGTTCCGTCCACATAGAGTCCGGTCGTGACCGTCAATTTCCGCAAGCCTATGGTTTGATTTCAAATATTATCCCTAGGTTTGCAGTGCCGCCGAATTGCGTGGTGCCATAGAGATTGCCGCTCGCGTCAGGCACCAAGGTGGCCCACGGTTGGTCCCCGTCGGTACAGTTTGGTCCCGTAGAGCCGTTACAAAAGCTGTGCAGTATCGTTATCCCCCCATTTGGGTCGATTTCGAATACGTTCCCCGGGCCGACTCCTCCGTCGGAGTTCGTGCCGTAGATCGCACCCGTATTTGCGTCAACATACACCCCGCCCAAAGGCTCGAAGCCATCCCCTTTATCGAAGGCGAAAACCCTAACCTTTCCGGTTTTGGCGTTTCTCTGAAAAACACCGCCGTAAACTGACGAAAGAGTGCTGTATAGGTTGCCATCCGAATCGAATGAGACTGGGGCCTCCGGAATGGAAGGCTGATGAGCTGGAGGCACCGTGGCCAGCAGTCTGAAGACCCATCCACTACCGGATTTTCGCAACTGATAAAGTGTCCCGCCAGTTTCCGCATTTCCATTACCTGTGGACGATGTAGTCCCAAAGAGG
>JAJPHW010000081.1 GCA_021325035.1 Terriglobia bacterium | reverse complement strand
CTGTGGGCTGTAATCTTTTGCCCCTGCGGGGCTGGACGCGGGGAAGAAATCAAAGGTGGCGGACAGGAGTGTCCGCCCTACACGGGCAAGTGCATAGGTCCTTCGCTGCGCTCAGGATGACAAGGGATATTTGGCAAAGCAGATTCCTCGTCGCTGCGCTCGCTCGGAATGACAAGGTGGTTGGGGTGTTTAAACATGCATCTAGAGAACTCCTTATAAAGCCGGTGCTGGTGGCGGGTGGCATGGGGTCCTTCGACTTGGGATTCATTCGCGGAGCGAATGAATCCCGGCGCTCAGGATGACAGATGTGGTGGGTGAGGAGTGTTCGCGCGGGAAAGCAGGTTCCTCCATGCGCCGTCGCTGGCGCTCCAGCTTAGTCGGAATGACACGGGGGGGTGGGATGGGAGAGTATGCATTTAGACAGCTCCTTGCAAGGCCGGTGCTGGTGGCGGCTGGCATGGGGTCCTTCGACTTGGGATTCATTCGCGGAGCGAATGAATCCCGGCGCTCAGGATGACAAGGTGTGGTGGGCGAGGAGCGTTCGCGGGGGAAAGCAGGTTCCTCCATGCGCCGTCGCTGGCGCTCCGGCTTAGTCGGAATGACACGGTGGTTAGGTGGGCTTCTAGGCCACAGTCTCCAGCTGGGCGGGGCGGTGAAGCTGCGCGCGAGATCCCTTCGACTAACGTTTCAGGGCAGGCTCTTTGGCCCGCGATGAAGAGTGCGGGCTCTCAGGATGACAAGTGGCGAGAGTCAGGAAAGTCAAGTGCATAGGTCCTTCGCTGCGCTCAGGATGACAATTCTTATTTTGTAACAGCCGCCTCAAAGTCCGAAGGCCTCAATACCCCATCCTGTCGCAAAGGGCGCGACAAGGATGGGGCACCCAAAGTCAAGGGCGGCGGACAGGAGTGTCCGCGCTACACGGGCGAATGGTGGGCGAGGAGTGTTCGCGAGGGAAAGCAGGTTCCTCCATGCGCCGTCGCTGGCGCTCCGGCTTAGTCGGAATGACACGGTTGTTGGGGCATTTGTCGAGCTGCGCTCGACTGGGCAGATGGGGACATCTGCCCCTACGTGAGCATCTTTTTTACGAAAGCTAGGCGTCGAGTTTTTTGGCGAGGAGGTCGTTGACCATCTGCGGGTTGGCCTGGCCTTTGGAGGCTTTCATGACCTGTCCGACGAAGAAGGCGATGACGGTTTTTTTGCCGCCGCGATACTGCTCGAGCTGTTTGGGATTGGCGGCGATGACTTCATCAATAATTTTTTCGAGCGCACCGGTGTCGCGGGATTGCTCGGGGCGGCCGGCTTCTTCGTAAATGGTGGGGAAATCTTTGTTCTGCTCGAAGGCCAGGTCGTAGAGGTCTTTGAGCATTTTGCTGGAGATGGCACCGCTTTCCATAAGGTCGGCCGAGGCGGCGACGCCTTTCATGGATATTGGCGAGTGGTCGATTTCGAGATTTTTAGCTTTCAGGCGGCCGAGAATTTCGGACTGGACTAAGTTGGCTACGCGCTTGGGATTCTTGGCGGCTTTGGCGGCGGCTTCGAACTGATCGGCGAGCGAGCGGGAGATTGTGAGAACGGCTGCGTCCTGCGCGGTGATGCCGTAGTCGGCGATGAGGCGAGCACGCAAGGCTTCGGGAAGTTCGGGCAGAGTGGCGCGAATCTGCGACTGCCATTTTTCGTCCACGACGAGAGGGAGTAAATCCGGCTCGGGGAAGTAGCGGTAGTCGTGCGCCTGCTCTTTGGAGCGCATGCCGTAAGTCTTGCCCTCGGCAGAGTTGTAGAGGCGGCTCTCCTGGGTGATTTTTCCGCCGGACTCGATGACTTCGATGTGGCGCTCGATTTCGTATTCGAGGGCTTCGCGAACGAAGCGGAAAGAGTTCACGTTTTTGACTTCGGTCTTGGTGCCGAACTGCTTCTGACCCTTAGGCTTGACGCTGATGTTGGCGTCGCAGCGCAGAGAACCCTCTTCCATGTTGCAATCGCTAACGCCGGTGTAAAGGATGATTTCTTTCAGGCGCGTGAGATATTCGTAGGCTTCGTCGGGCGAGGCGAGGTCAGGTTCGCTGACGATCTCGATGAGTGGCACGCCGCTGCGATTGAGATCCACGGCGGTGGTTTCAGACGCGCCGGGGAAGCCTTCGTGCAGGCTCTTGCCCGCGTCTTCTTCGAGATGGAGGCGGGTGATGCCGATTTTTTTGGTGACTCCACCGACGGTGATGTTTACGTGGCCGAATTCGGCGAGAGGCTTGTCGTACTGGGAAATCTGGTATCCCTTGGGGAGATCGGGATAGAAATAATTTTTGCGGGCGAAGATGGAAGTTTCGTTAATGCGGCAGTTGAGGGCCATGGCGGCGAGCACGGCGAACTCGACTCCCTTGCTATTGAGGACGGGCAAAGCTCCGGGCAGGCCGAGGCAGACGGGGCAGACGTTGGTGTTGGGAGCGTCGCCGAAGCGGTTGGCGCAGGAGCAGAACATTTTGCTGGCGGTGAGGAGCTGGACGTGGACTTCGAGTCCGATGACGGGCTCGTACTTACCGCGGGCGGAGATGGCTGGATGGGACGTGGTGGCCATGATTGATTATAAGACGTTGCGCCCGCCCCTTCGCAAAGAACGCGAAGGAACGGGGCACCTCGGCCCCTACATAAATCATTAAGTTTTATAAAAAATATGTGATAGGATTTGTGGCCGTAGCGGTTTGGAATCCTCCCCCACCGCGGTAAGCCTTCTCCCAACTATTGCTATTGGCGGTGCATCACGGCATTTGCCGGAGTGAAGCTGATGGCAGAGCGATTGCACGACGTTTGTGGGAACGTCGGTGTTTTTAATCGGGCTCGAAGTATGAATGCCAGGGACATGCAAAAACATACGACAAAACGGAAGTGGTTTTCATTCGGGTCGCGCATGATGCGTCGCGGCGGGGCAGTGTTGATCGCGTTAACGTGCGTGCTTGGGCTTAGCGTCACGGGCCAGGCACAAACCGAGAATGTTCTCTATGCATTTAATGGAGGCAGCGACGGAGCGCTCCCGATCACCAACCTGGTTGCCGACGCGTGGGGAAATTACTACGGTACCGCGAGCCTCGGCGGTTCTTTTGCGGGCAACCTTTGCGCACCGCAGGGGTGCGGCGTGGTGTTTCAACTCTCGCCGGATTCCATGGGAGGATGGCGGCAAAAAGTTATTTATACCTTCATGGGAAAATCCGATGGCATGTTGCCATTGGCCGGGCTAGCGATGGACGCGAAGGGAAACCTTTACGGGACGGCCGCTGCGGGCGGCAGCTTCCAAGGCAGTGACTGCGCCGACTACGGTTGCGGCGTGGTGTTTCAACTGCGTCCGAATGAAAAAGGCGGATGGGTACTGTGCGTTCTGCGCCGCTTTCAAGGCGGGAAGGATGGATTTAGTCCCTATGGTCCGCTGGTGTTCGATGCCCAAGGCAATTTTTATGGAACGACGCCGGTTGGCGGATATTACCGCAATGGCGAAGTTTTCAAGATGTCTCCGAATGGATATGGCGGATGGAAATATTCGATTGTGCATTTTTTCACTGGACGGCGGGATGGCGGCTTTCCCAGCCAGCAAGTGGCGGTTGACGCCTGGGGAAATGTATTCGC
This sequence comes from Terriglobia bacterium, assembly GCA_021325035.1. Lineage (GTDB taxonomy): Bacteria > Acidobacteriota > Terriglobia > Terriglobales > Acidobacteriaceae > JAJPHW01. Next base: position 4,954 of record JAJPHW010000081.1, on the reverse strand, counting down.
CAGCACCGATGAATACGGTGGAAACTGCGCCTACGGTATAGGTTGCGGCAGCTTAACGGAACTTTCGCCAAATTCGGCAGGCGGTTATACGCCGACGGTCCTCTATGTCTTTCAAGGGGGGATGGACGGCGGAACTCCGGGCGGATTGACTTTGGACAAATATGGAAACCTTTACGGAGCCGCTTTTCATGGGGGTAGTTTAAGTTCGACATGCCTCGGCGAAAGCGACGGCGAAGGTTGCGGAGTGGTTTTCAAACTCTCGCCGAAATCTGGCGGTGGATGGCGTGGAGAAGTTCTCTACACCTTCCAGGGCAGCACGGATGGCGCCCTTCCCTCTTCTGCCTTGACCATCGACCGCTATGGAAATCTTTTTGGAACAACGCAATCGGGCGGCGACAGCAACTGCAATTATTGCGGAGTAGTTTATGAACTATCACCCACGCATGGCGGAACATGGGCTGAGACGACATTGCATGTTTTCACCGGCGGAAATGATGGCGCCGAGCCGGGGTCCAATGGAGTTACGCTGGACGCATACGGAAATCTTTTTGGCGCGGCGCAAAATGGCGGAGATGCCTGCTTTCTATCGGCAGGTTGCGGAGTGCTCTACGAAATCACGCCTTAGTGATGATTTTCTAAATCGGGTGGCCGCGGAAGAAGTAGATCAACTCAATGATGAGGATGACGACCACCATCAATTCGAGAACGAAAGCACGGCTTTGGTTGAACTGATCCACCATGAAGCGGTAGAGGTCTTCGGCGGTCTTTAGTTTCTGCTGCACTAAATCCTTGTAATCGGGCACACCAACTTTTGACGCGGCCAGCTTGTACAGGCGCGCGGAAAACATATCACTCAAAAATTTAATGGCGTTATCGGCGCGTTCGGTGAGTTCACTTACGTCGAGCAGAACGGTATGCAATTTGGAGGCAGCACGCGCGGTGCGCCAGCGCGACCAAAGCCCGGTGCCTCCGGTTTCGAGAAAGTCGTAAACGCCTTCCAGTTCGGTGGTCAGCAGATCGTCGTAATGGCGGAATTCCAAGAGCTGCGAGTTCGCGTATTCGAGCAACTGAATCGCGGTTTCAGCGCCTGGTTCGGTGTCATAGACGAAGGCGGCGTTCCAGCCAATTACAGCCAGATCATTGGGGTAGTACGAAATTTGCGATTGCAGAATTTCGTTGCGCTCGCCGTCAGAAAGCTGCGCGGTTTCGCCACGGACGATTTGCGCGATACGCGGCCCCTCTTTTTGTACGAGTTCGTTGGCGGTAGAAATTCCGGCGATCTGCCGCACGTGGAAAATGAAATAGTCCTCGCTGAGCCATTCTGTGTAAGGCTTGACGAGAGCGGGGGCTGAACGCTCTAGTTTTTGGCGGACGATGCGCGAGGCGTGAGCGGAGAAATCCACGTCGGAAACCCAGCGGCTGCCGAGCTGAACCAGCTTGTCCCAGTCGCCGGAAAAAGGCAGTTCAAACACCACGCTCAGCACGCCATAGTCATAATACTTAATCTGGCCTTGAAGTTGTTCACCGCTATCGAGCACGAGAGGTTCTATTGGTTCGAGAACCGGCGGACGCTGGTAACGGACGTATCCGGGCGAGGGGTGCTTGAAACTGGGTTGGGGCTGGCTGCGCGTCCCGAAGAGCTGGCGCAGCTTGTCGAGACGGATCTCTTCACACACGTCAAACTGGATTAAAACCAGAATCGAACCTTGCAGCGGCGCTTCGGCACTGGATTCGAACTGCTCCCGATTGAGGGTGCCGACTGCCGATGCGAGAGATAAGTCTGGGCTCATGATTGTTACCGGGAAAACCTGACGGACTGCTACTGTTATTGTCCCAGAATCGAAGCGGGAAGGCGAGATGCAGGAAGGGTAATATTTAAACGATTGATAAATAAGGGCTTAAAGGGGAGTGCGTGGTGGCGCACTCCCCTTGGGAAGCTTATTGCAGATCCATGGCTCCAATGATTTCGTAGCCAGAAACGTCCTGCAAAATATAGGCTTTGCTAGTGGAAACCATGTAGAAAACCAGGTCGTTGTTGGCCTGGGAAAGGCCGTTGATGGTTGCGGTAATACGCCCGTTGGCGCCGCTGGCGGCATAAGTTCCTGTCAACGTTCCCGGTACGGCGTAGCTGCCGGTATTATTGACGCCCTCAAACCAGCTCATATTACCGCTGCCGTCGCCGTTGATCCAGCCGATGCGATCTATGTTCGCCGAATTAACGATGTAACCATCCATGACGAAGGCATACTGGCCACTCAAGGATGCGGTGGTGAAGGAGCTGGATTGCTGCAAATCGGCAATCCCGTCTTCGTACTTGGTTGAGTCGTTGGTCAGGAAGAATGCCCGGCTCGAACTCACCAGCCAGAAAATCTGGGTAATGGTAGCTCCAGTGCTGGTGGTGAAGGTCGCCACTACGCTACCGTCAGTGAAGACTGTGTAAGTTCCAGAGTTGATCGAAACCGCAGAAACCGGATTTCCATCAATCACGGCATCGTAGGAACCGCCGGTGATGTTGCCGTTGCCGTCGGCGACAATTACACCGACGGTGTTCTGGCCATTTATGCCGCCATTTGCATTGCTGTCATCGGCACGGGACCCAAAGGCATAGCTGCCGGAGAACGCCGCGTTGCTGGTGAAAGTGCCACTTTGGGTTTCCGCACGGCCGAGACTGACAATGCCGGAGTCGGTGCGCAAAATGCGAATGTTGTTAGCATCCACGACATAGTAGATAAACTGCACAGTGCTGACGCCATCGCTGAAACTGCCGCTGCCCCGGCCGCCGCTGGGCGTGGCCAAGGAACCGGTGATGGACAAGGGATTCCCAGTGCCGTTGTCTAAGAGACCACCAGCAAGTACGTCCTCGCTGCCGGCGATTGCGCCCGCGTTCACGGTAAAGGCGCCAGCGCGGCTGGCAATACCCTGATCATGAATACGGAAGGTGAAATTGCCGCTCGGGGTTGTGCCCAGGGTAGATGAGCTTTGGAGTTCGGCGACGCCAAACGTGTTAGCGGCATCCTGCTCGATGAGATAAAGCTTGTTGGAGCTTACAAGCGTGATGGCAAGAGTTACGGTTCCGAGGCCAGCGTTGTTGAGCTGTATGCTGCCTGTGCCGTCGTTGTTAACCGAGTAGTTGCCGGTTGTATTGGTGGTAGAGATCGCCGAACCTGCGACGAGCAAATCATCAACGCCAGCGGTAATGTTGCCGTTACCGTCCGCCGTAAAGGTGCCAGCTTCCGCATAGGACGAAGCGGTGGTCGGGGAGGTGTACACCAAACCAGTCAACCGGTAGGCGTATTGGCCGTTCAAACTGGATTTGGAAAAATTGCCTGAGGGCGGCGGGGTCGGCCCACCGCTACCACCGCCGCAACCGGCAGCAAAGAGAAGAGATAATAAAGCGACTGGAAATAAAACTTTTGTCATAAGCGGATGCAGCCCAAGGCTGACTGGCTCCTTGTCTCGAATAGGAATTGCAATGACCATCATAACCCCAGCCTAAGAAAAAAGTTGCTGAGTCGGTGGCGATTTTCTCTGTATGGCGCGCGGAATTACTTACTAGCAGCCAGCGTTTCACACATCTGCCGAAGCGTTTGCTGCTGCTCAGGACTGCGAGCAAGAAATTCCATGCCGTGACGCAAGCCCTCGCGGTAGCGAACCAGAGCGCGCATTCTTAAGGGCCGTGTCGGAGGAGGAAACGTAAGTTCGATCCAAACCACTTCTCCTGTTTCCAGTTCGCCGGTCATGGTCGCGCCGATGCCATCTTCGCTAAGTTCGGTGGAGCGTCCCCAAAGCGATACATTTCTGCCGGAACGAAATACGCTGACATCCACCCGCAAATCGATCTGGTAGCGCGGGAAGCGCCGCTTGAGGGATGGGTCGAGGTTGGATGTCTGTTCGGGCATCAATTTTGGATGAGATTGTGACAAAACTTTACAGATGCCGATATTGTCCTCGAACTTTGATTTTCACTCAATGGTATGCACCAGCCGCGACACTAATCATGTCCGCTGGTCATGCGGCAAAGCCGGGCGAGGCGCACGTGCAATCCCCTTTGAATTGTTGGACAATAGAGCTATATCAATCGAACTTTGGAGGACGTTTTCATGGCGCACGAACTACCAGCTCTCCCCTATGACTATTCCGCACTTGAACCGGTGATTGACACCGCCACGATGAAGTTGCATCACGACATGCATCATGCGGCTTATGTGAAGAATTTAAATGCCGCATTGGAAAAATATCCGAACCTGCAATCGAAATCGGCAGAAGATTTGATCCGGGATTTGAACTCGATTCCGGAAGACATTCGCGGCGCTGTGCGCAATAACGGCGGCGGCCACGTAAACCACACCATGTTCTGGAAGATTATGAAGCCGCAAGGCGGCGGTGAGCCCACGGGCGCAATCGCACAGGCGATTACTAAGACATTCGGCAACTTTAATGATTTCAAAACCAAATTTAACGATGCGGGCGTAAAGCAATTCGGCAGCGGATGGGCATGGCTGGTTTTGAAAAGCGGCGAGTTGCAGGTGATGAGTACCGCGAACCAGGACAATCCTATTTCGCAGGGAATTCATCCGATTTTCGGCAATGACGTTTGGGAGCACGCTTACTACTTGAAGTACAACAACCGGCGTCCGGAATATCTCGGCGCGTGGTGGGGCGTCATCAACTGGGATGAGGTCAACAAGCGCTACGAACAGGCGAAAGCAGGAAAGTAAAGTTTGTTATCCCCGGGTTTGCGCCCAAGACGCGCGAACCTGGGGAAACTCTTCGGCATCAAGGTAAAGCAGATTCTTCGCACATTCTCGCCGCGTTACACGCGACTCCGTATGGCTCGGAATGACAAAGTGGAAAGAGTACGGTAGCTGCTTACGATTCATTTACTCAACCCTTCGTTGATCCAACAACGCTTGCTCTTTCTTTCGGTGTAAACTAAGTTGTTTTGCTTTCAACT
>JAJPHW010000118.1 GCA_021325035.1 Terriglobia bacterium | reverse complement strand
GTTCGCCGCTCGTAAGTGGCGATCTCTTTTTCTAATTCGGGGTACATCGGATTGTCTCCAGAAATGCTCAAGCCGGGTGAGCGGCTATTAGATTTGTGTCCGGGCGGCGGAACCGCCCGGAATTACTGCAAACAACAGGTCGGACTAAAAGTAGAACTTCAATGCAAATTGTATCAAGCGCGGGTCGTGAGCTTGCAAAATCTGGCCGAATGTCGAATTGGTGAAATTCCCGTCCGGGTTAAAGAATTGAGTTTTGTTCGCGATATTAAAAATATCCGTACGGAACTGGAAATACTTCGCTTCGCTGATCGCGACCCGCTTGGAAAATGTTATGTCGGTGTTGTTGAGTCCGGGCCCGCAACAGATGGAACGCGGGGTGGTTGCGAATTGGCCAAGTGTTGGATCGCTGAATTGTGCCGGATTTAAATATTGGTGATTCGGTGAGGTCTTGGGATTGAGAATTTGCACTGGTCCGCTCAACTGCGGAGCCGCAGCACCCAAGAAGAAAATACTGCTGATGAGTTCGTTGTCATCCTGGGTTTGCAGGCGAATGGGGAATCCGCTCTGGAACTGCGTAATTCCCGAGATGGACCAATCATCCAGCAGCTTGCCTTTGAAACCGCTGTATTTCGGTATCGGCAATTCCCAGTAGTAATTGACGACAAACCGTTGTTTGGAGTTGAACAAAGACAACGCTCGGCTCTTTCCGAAATTAAAGGGATTGAGCGTCTCTTCGAAGCTGGAAGCCTGGTCAAGCGATTTGCTGAAAGTATAGGCTGCCTGTAACTGGAGGCCATGCGAAAAACGCTTTTCCAACATGGTCTGGAACGAGTTGTAGGCGGAGTTGTCAATTGTATCTTCTGCGAAGATGCTGGCGAATACTGGCACGCCGTTCGTGGGGCAATTGACGCCGGTCAGTGGATTGCAATTGGGTGAGGAATAGGGCCGTAGGCCAACCAGGGTGATGCCGTTCGGCGCCACGGAGCCGATAGATGTTCCGCCCGGAATCGTCATCGTTCCGCCGTTAGCACCTCCGTAAGGCAATACAAGGCCGCCCGCCGGGGCGACTGCGGCAGGACTGATCACGTAGGGTGCATCCTCAGCAAAGGGTCCGCAGGTGGTCTGGTTACCGCTTCCATCCGTGACCCATGCCGGATTCTGGTTAGAAAGGGCAATGATGCCCAAACAAGTTTGCGGATTGGAAGGATTGATGTCGTGCGATGCGAGCAACCGGTGACCTTGCGACCCGACGTAGCCAATATTCCAAACCAGATCTTTCGCGAGCTCACGCGAGATATTGAAGTTGTATTGCGCCGTGTATTGCGTACGCAAATGAGGTTGAAATTCACCGTACAGCAAGATTGGTTCAAGATTTACCCAGCCCGGATCCTGCCCCTTAGTCGGACTCAAAACTCCGTTGAATCCGTTGGGATACACAGTTCCATTCAGTCCTATGAATGGAGTATTGAAAAACGTACTGGATAGAATCGGACTGCTGCCGAAGGGCGGTTCCGCTCCGAATTGCTCCAGCACGAGCTGTTCAATCGGATTGTAGAAAAGACCCCAACCGGTGCGAATGCTGGTTTTGCCGTTGCTCCCGAACAACTTACCCAAAATTCCGCTGTCGAAGTTTGGGCTGTAAGCCAATCCAACGCGCGGTGCAAAAGCCTTGTAGTAAGTCGAAGTCAGACCGGCTGGCACGCCGGTATCACCCGGAACAACCAATCCAGTTGGGCAATTAGCCAGCGGAGTATTTGTGCAGGGGTAGATCGTGCTGGTTTGGCCGGGCCGGAAGGTTTGCACGTGTTGCGCGATATCAGTCAGCGGGGTATCAAGTTCCCAGCGCAAACCGTAGTTCAACGTAAGGTTGGGACGAAGTTTCCAGCTGTCCTGAGCAAACAAATAGAGCCCGGTATTTCGAACATCCTCGCGCTGGGCAGAGCCCTGCGAATAGCTGTCCGCCAAGCCTAAAAGGAAGTTGGGATAATTATCGGCAGAAACCACAGCGTCCGGGTTGGCGCCACCGAAGGTGTAATCGCCGTTTACGTTGTAATAAAGAGTCTGGTCGAAACGCGAACGGCGAATGTCCGCGCCAAACTTCATGGTGTGGGAGCCCTTCACCCAGCTCAAACTGTCCGCCCACTGGAAGCTGTTGCCGACCTGCGGAAGTTCGCCTTCAAAGTTGTTGCCTATGACCGCTCCCCCGGAAATCGTGATGAACGGCAGACCTGTATGAATCGCGGGAAGGCCCGGTGTGATTCCAGCTTTTCCCGGTGCAATGCCACTGCCGGCTATGATGCTATTAATCGCGGAGGAATCTGAAGTCCCGGTAAAGCAGAACGCACTGGCAGCGCCAGTACAGAAACTCTGGACAGCGCCGGTTGTCTGTGGATGCTGGAACGTCCCTTGCCCTTCCCGCAAATACGTAAACCGGGCTTCGTTCACCACGGAGTTGCTCAACGTCCATGTATGACTCAAGTTCCACTGTTGCAAACGCTGATCAACGATGCCACCAAAACCAGGAACCGTCGCGCCTCCCGCCTGGAAATTATCAAAAGGCTGGAGATTACGTTCATCCAGGAAATAATAATAAGCAGTAAAGTTCTGCTTATCGTTGATGCGATGATCGAAGCGCACCGTGAATTGATCCTGATCATCGGAACTGGCGGGAACCCCTTGGAATGTGCCGTCAGGCCGGTTGGCTTGCGGAATGTAAATCTGCATCAGATTCAGCGCAACCGGGTCCATACAGGGGATTGGAATTTGTGCCGTCGGGAAGACATTCGTCCAAGATGCCCCCGCTATGGGCAGCGTGCCGCCAAGGGAAGTAATCGCACTGGAACATCCCGGACGGCCGTTCAGAGCATCTGCCACAGTCTGGTCGGCGATGCTGCCGGAAAAAGCGTTACCGCCTCCAGAAAAGTTTCCAGTCTGCTCTGCAGATGTCGGTACAGGCACGGTTTCACCAGAAATTCCCTGCCTAACGCGGCGCCCCTCATACGAAGTAAAGAAGAACGTCCGGTCTTTCTTGATGGGGCCACCGAATGTCCCACCGAATTGGTTCTGGTTGGATTGCGGTTTTACGCTGTTGAAATAGCCTTGCGCATTTAGAACTTTATTGCGGAAATACTCGTAAACATCGCCGTGAAAGCCATTGCTGCCGGATTTAGTGACCACATTCACGACAGCCCCGGAGTTGCGGCCGTACTCAGCATCAAATGTATTGGTGATAACGCGAAATTCTTCGATGCTATCCGGCGTCGGCTGAACCGCGGCTGCGTTCACAAATTGGTCATTGGCATCGCCGCCATTTACGCTGAAGTTATTCGCGCGGCCGCGGCCTCCGTTGACTGAAACCGAACCAGCTTTATCGCTGCCGTAAAATGTGCTCCCGCTACTTCCCAACTGGCTCTGTACACCCGGCTGAAGTTGCAGAAATTGATAGGTGTCGCGTGCGTTCAAGGGGAGTTCGTTGACCGAGCGATTATCCACAATCGCGCCAAGCTGCGTGCTGGTCGTATCCACCAGCGGCGCCTCGGACGTAACTTCTACGGTCTCTTGCTGAGTTCCAACCTGCAACGTCGAGTTCAGAGTAATGACCGCGTTAATGTCCACGACGACGTTTTTCTGGACATTCTTTTTAAATCCTTTATTTTCAAAATCGACTTCGTAGGTTGCAGGCTGGACTTCGACCAGGATGTAATCGCCGCTGTCGTTGGTCGTGGTCGTGCGTTCGATGCCAGTGGCCTGATTGGTAAGCGTGACGGTGACGCCGGAGAGAACTGCACCACTAGGGTCGGCAACCCGGCCGATGATTCTGCCGCCAGTACTTTGAGCGAATAAGGCGGAGCAAGTCAGAATGCAAACTACTGCCAGCAGCCACCGGGCCGCGCAGCGAACGGTTGTCGCCATTGAACCCTCCAAGAGACGGATGGAAGTCAGAACCGATTTTGTAACTTTGTCCCGGCGATCTAAATGATTGCTTGCGCCAGAAACAAACCTTGCTATAATCGCGCAAGGTTAGAAGAAGCGCCGCGTACTGTCAAGCGGAAAATCGTTCCCCCGCGAATATAGCCCCGAGTCAATTCTTAGGCGAGACATTTATGAAGGCGAAGGGGACAAAACCATATCTTAAAATCGGCGATGTGGCCGCTCTGGCAGGCGTGTCTTCGTCGGTGATCCGGTCCTGGGAAAATCTCGGCCTGGTTACTCCCCAGCGCAGCGACAGCAAATACCGTCTTTACTCGGTAAACGACGTCAAGATTCTCAAACGCGCCGGCTTCCTGCGCAAAGTAAAAGGACTGAACGCCCCTGCGATCGTGCAAATGCTGAAGCAGGAAGGCCGGATTCGCCAGCGCGCGAATGGAACAACAGCGTTGGGTACGCGCTTGCGGCAATTGCGCTTAAAACGAGGAGCATCGTTGGCGGAAGTCGCCAGTGCAGCAGGAATTTCTGTAGGGTTCCTGAGCGCACTTGAACGCTCACAAATGAGCGCTTCGATCGGAACACTCCAAAGACTGGCCCGCTTTCACAAGACCAACATCCTGGATTTTTTCGGTGGGGATGGAGCCTCTGGACCTTTGGTCCGCCCCGATAAGAGGAAAATCCTGGAAGCGGGTCCCGGAGTGCGCATGGAACTGCTTGCTTTAGGCAACACCGTAATGGAGCCACACTTGTTCCGCATCGCGCCACAAGCGGGCAGTGAAGAATCGTATGCGCATGAGGGCGAGGAGTTCCTGCATGTATTACGCGGTGAATTCCAGATTTCACTGGAGGGAGAAGAATATCTATTGAAACCGGGTGACAGTTTCTATTTTGAAAGCGCCACTCCTCACCGTTGGAGCAATCCCGGGCGAACGGAGACTTGGGTGCTCTGGGTCAACACCCCCCCTACTTTCTAAGATGCACTTCATGGGCATCACCCGCCGGCGCATCGCCGTGCTCGTATGGCTTCCCTACCGTCATATAAATCACTCCGCTAACGAGAACAATGATGGTCGTGAGAATCATTCCATAATTCTGATACCAGGGATCATTCGGGCTGCGTGGCCATACCATATTCACAATCGCGCTTAGGCCATAGAGTAGCGCAGCGATATTTACCGGCCAAGCCCAAGCGCCAAGACGAAATTGGCCGCTGGGTTGCCAGCCTTTGGCACGGGCATAGATTGCACCCAGCACAATCATTTGGAATGCAACATAAATTCCTGCGGAGCCGAAAACAATAATGGTCCGAGTCGCATCTTCCAGAAACAGCCCAGTGACAGCGATGAGGGCAGGGACAAATCCAGCCAAAAGCAAGGCTGCAACCGGCATGTGTGTATGCGGAGACAATCGGCTCAGGCGGTCGCTTCCAAAAATCATGCGGTCGCGGGCGTAAGCAAAAAGGAGTCGGCTCGTCGCCGCTTGCAAACTCAGCAAGCACGAAAAGAAAGAGACGAGCACAACCGCAATTACCGCGCGCAGTCCAGTTTCCCCTAAAGCTCCGCGAAGCGCTGTTACAACAGGATCAGGATCCTTGCCAGAAATAGCCGCCGCCATGTCGGGTACAGCGAGAATCAAAGCCAAACACACAAGAATTGCCGCAGCGCCGCCGATGTAGATGGTCATGCGCATGGCTTTAGGAATTGCAGTGCCAGGGTTCGGCGTCTCCTCGGCGACGTCTCCGCAAGCTTCGAAGCCGTAGTATGCGAACATCGCGGCCACGCTGGAGGCGAGAAATGCGGGCAGGTAGTGGCCGTTTGAACCTAAATTGAAAGTCTGAAAGACGACACCAAAATTTTGATGACGGGCAAACAAGATCAAGTACGATCCGACTAAAACGGCGCCAACCAACTCGCAGATAAATCCAAACATCGCTACTCGTCCCAGCAATTTCGTTCCACTTACATTTAAGAGTGTCGTCGCGACAATCATTCCTACGGCCGTCCAAATCTCTCCCGCATGGGACATCTGTAAACCGAGAACTTGCGCCAGATAGGGAGCACCTCCGACGGCGACCGCCGCGATGGTCGTGCATAGCGCCCACAAATAAACCCAACCTGCCATCCAAGCCCAACGTTTACCGACAAGCCGCCGCGCCCAAGGATACAATCCCCCGGAAATAGGAAACTGGGAAACAATCTCACCGAAGATGAGGCAAACCAGCCATTGGCCAAAGCCTACGCCAATGTAGCTCCAAAACATTGGAGGTCCGCCCGCCGTGATCGCCAAAGCAAAAACGGTATAAACGCCGACCACTGGCGAGAGGTAAGTAAAACCAAGAGAAAAGTTCTGCCACAAGCTCATAGTGCGGTCGAACTTGGAGCTATAGCCCAGCGATTGCAGTTGCGCGGAATCTGCGTCAGGCGCGTGAGTTTGGTCTATCAATTTGAGCCACCCCGAATCTATTGCGGATGAAGCACCAAAAGGTTGCGGAATTATAGCAAGGTTGTGGCGAATTGGGGATTCGATTCGTGACTGGCATAGTAAACTAGAAGAGAGTACATTCCAGCCGATAATCTGGTCAGCAACTCCCGAAAGGACATTCATACTTTGAGTTCAGGCATTCGCAACATCGCCATCATCGCGCACGTGGACCACGGCAAGACCACTTTGGTGGACGCGTTACTGCAGCAGAGCGGCACTTTCCGCGCCAATGAAACCCACGTGGACCGAATCATGGATTCCAACGATCTCGAACGCGAACGCGGCATCACGATCCTTGCTAAAAACACCGCCGTGTTTCACGACGGCGTGAAAATCAATATTGTGGATACACCCGGACACAGCGACTTCGGCGGTGAAGTTGAACGTGCATTAAAAATGGTGGATGGAGTCATGTTGCTGGTGGATGCCAGCGAGGGCCCTTTGCCGCAAACCCGCTACGTGCTGGGCAAAGCGCTTGAAGCAAAACTGCCACCAATACTTGTCATAAATAAGATTGATCGCCCTGACGCCCGGCCACAGGAAGTCTTAAACGAAGTCTATGACCTCTTTATTGACCTCGATGCCAAAGAAGAGCAGCTGGACTTCCCTGTCCTCTATACAAATGCCAAAGCGGGTACGGCCTCGACTGACGCGAAAACTCAGGGTGAGAATCTGGAGCCTCTTTTTCAAGCGATTCTGAACACAATCCCTCAACCCAAGGGCGATCCGCAGAGTACATTGCAGATCCTTGTCGCCAACCTTGATTACAGCGATTACCTTGGAAGACTGGCGATCGCGCGCGTGTTCAATGGCACCATGCGAACAGGCGAAGAAGTCGGCATTGCCAAGCTTGACGGATCGCTGCACAAGACAAAGATCACAAAGCTGTTTTCGTTCGAAGGCCTCAAGCG
>JAJPHW010000184.1 GCA_021325035.1 Terriglobia bacterium | reverse complement strand
GACCACGCCCGCACCCAAGGATAATCCGAAAATGGCAAGTAGTTCCCGCCGCAGTCTCTTCCTTGCAACGACCATTGTTGTACTGTGCGGTTTTCTGGGCATGCTTTTTGCGCAGAAAAACCCTGCCGCTGTTTCCGACAGCGATTCCGACGTCCGCGACAGCCTGCGCCAGTTCGCCACGGTTTATGACCTGGTGGAGCAGAATTACGCCGAGCCGGTGAATCCGGACAAAGCGATTTACAACGGCGCGATTCCGGGCATGTTGCATGTGCTCGATCCGCACTCGAATTTCTTTGATCCCAAGCAATATGCGTCGCTGCGGGAAGACCAGCGTGGCAAGTACTACGGCGTCGGCATGACGGTCGGCCCGCGCAATAATAAAGTCATTGTCATCGCGCCCTTTGTGGGCACGCCGGCCTATCGCGCCGGCATCCGTCCCGGCGACATTATCGTCGCGGTCGATGGCAAAGCCACGGACAACATGAGCACCAGCGACGTCGCCGATCTTCTGCGAGGTCCGCGCGGTACGACTGTGCATATCACCGTTGCCCGCGAAGGCGCTGACAAACCAATTGAATTTGCGGTCGTGCGCGACGAAATTCCACGCTACAGCGTGGATTTGCACTTCATGATTCGCCCCGGCATTGGCTACATGCACGTTTCAAGCTTCAGCGAAACGACGGAGAAAGAAGTTTCCGACGCGCTGGCAGAAATGGGCGACTTGAAAGGCTTGATTCTTGACCTGCGCCAGAATCCCGGCGGATTGCTCAACGAAGGCGTCGGCGTCGCCGACAAGTTCCTGCATAAAGGACAGTTAATCGTTTCGCATCGCGGACGTTCATCACCGGAAAAGCGTTACGTTGCTGCGCATGGCAATGGCGGGCAGGATTATCCGTTGGTCGTTTTGGTCAATCGCGGAACAGCTTCTGCGGCGGAAATCGTCTCCGGCGCAATTCAGGATCACGATCGCGGCTTGATTGCCGGAGAAACCACTTTCGGCAAGGGATTGGTCCAGACGGTTTATCCGTTGGCTGAGAACACCGGTCTTGCACTTACGACAGCGAAGTACTACACGCCGAGCGGACGTCTGATTCAACGCGACTATTCCAATGTTTCGCTCTACGACTATTATTTTGAGCGCGATAAAGAAGACAACAACGCTGGGAAAGAAGTGAAGCTTACCGACAGTGGACGCACAGTTTATGGCGGAGGCGGCATCACGCCCGACGTCAAGATTGACCCGATCAAGACGAGCCACTTCCAAGACACGCTGCTGCAACACTACGCGTTCTTCAACTTCGCCAAACACTATGTCATCGTGCATCATCCGGCCAAGAATTACGAAGTGGATGACGCGACCATGCAGGAGTTCCGCAAGTTCCTCGATGATGAAAAAGTTCCCTTTACCGAAGCTGACTTGGCGGAAAACAATGACTGGATTCGTTCCAGCATCAAGAGCGAAGTCATCACAGATGCCTTCGGCCAAGAGGAAGGATTGAAAGTGCGGGCGGAGAGCGATCCTCAAATCCTGAAGGCGCTAGACTTGCTGCCGCAGGCCAAGCAATTGGCGGACAACGCACGGCGGCAGGTTGCGGAGCGGGACGGAGCACACGCTCTCAATCGTTAGCAAAGTCACAAACGCATGGCGTTTTACGAACAGGCCCTCAACGGGCCTGTTTTGTTTGATATACGAGTTCTTACGGCATTGACTTGGGCTGGCGGCTATGTGAGAATCCCCGCTAGAAACGGGTAGTGGCTCAGTTTGACTGAGGATGTGGGCCAACCGCGCGATATTTAGCGCGCGGCCCGCCCAGATCCTTCGCTTCGCAAAAAGCGCTCGTTCAGGATGACAAGCCAAACTGAGCCACTACCCGAAAACGGCTTTTGCAGCGAAGTTCGCTACAATTCCAACTATGAGCGGTCACCGAGATATGGCGTGCATTAGCGCATTATGAAACATGCGCCGTGGGTGATTGCACTGATTCTGGCAGGTGTCGCAGGTTGGATGGATTGGCGTTACCGCCGCATTCCGAATTGGTTGACGGTACCTTGCCTGATTTTGGGTATTGCAGCGAATACATTGGCCTCGGGCTGGGCTGGAACCAAAGAATCGCTGTACGGCGCAGGATTGGGATTATTGCTGCTGCTTCCCTTCGTGCTCTTGCGCAGTTTGGGCGCAGGCGACTGGAAGCTCATGGGAGCGGTAGGCGCTTGCACAGGCTTGCATTTCTTTATTCCGGTGCTTTTGCTGACGGTGCTGATTAACGGCGTGGTGGCTTTGGGCATGATCGTGGCGAGTGGCCGCATGATGCGAACAATAAAAAACATATTTCAAATGTTAGGCTCCATGTTGACCCTGCACAAACCCGGAGTTGAGCTTACGTTGGACAATCCCGATGCGATAAAAGTTCCGTTTGGAGTATCGGCGGCGGTCGCCGTCGCAGTTTTTGGGATTCGGCAATTTTGGGGGATGCGTTGAAATTGCGTAACCGATTTCGTTGCAAGCCCTTGTTGACCTTGCTCAAAGATTCCCGCGGCAGTGAAATTGCCGAGGCAGCGGTCGTGCTGCCGCTCGTATTTTTATTTATCTTTGCAATTCTGTGGTTTGGATTGGCCTTCAACACCTGGGGAACCGTGACAAGCGCGGCGAGAGAAGGTGCGCGATATGCGTCCAGGCCGACCTGCGCGACCTGTGGACCGCCGGCGAACAATTACAGCACGACGAACCTGCCCGGGGACGTGGCAGTGGACAATGCTGTAGTTTCCTTCTTGCAAACGGCGCGGGTTGATCCGTCGAAAATCAGTAGTACGTATACTGGGCTGGATCCCAGCTATCTTGCTCCCTGCGCTTCGCCGCCGTCGCCGCCATGGCATCAGTCTAAAACCGCGCACAATATTTATATCTACCGTTTTGTAGTGATCAATGCGATTGGAGGCACTACGAACACTCCTCAGCAATGCGGGATGATCGTAGCGTTTCAGTATCCGTTTGGATCTGGAATTCCGTTTCCGACGTATCCGAATTTCAGTTTGCAGCAAGTCAACATCACCGCGGCAGGATCGAGTCAGGCGCAGAACTGATGAGTATCGCAAATATAATCCGGCGTTTGATTCGCGTTGCCAAGGAATCTGGCGGCTCCCAAATTGCGGAGTTTGCGGTATGTGTTCCCTTGCTGACTGTATTTGCAGTGGGCATTTTTGATTTCAGCGGCGCCTTCAACCTCAAACAGAAATTAGCCAGCGCTGCGCAGGAAGGCGCCTTGGTTGCCGCCAGTGAGCCCACCACTGATTTGGCATACAACCAGTTTCTAACCCCTCCCGCCTCGATCCAAGCCGTTCAGAAGGCGATATTTCTGGTTCTGGAAGATCAGAATGTGCTGCCAGCTGCGGTTTTGGGAACAGCCAGTTGCGGAACGGGGCCCACAGTTACGCAAACCAAGCTGGCATGGACATATGTAGTTACCGGTTGCCCCGGAACGCTTACCATTATCATTGACCGAGGTTGCACTCCAGGCAGCCTGCCCCTGCCTAATTGCCCGCAGGGTGTTGCCGGGGAGGACGTTATTTATAGTCACATCACAGTTTCATATCCCTATACTTGGAGCTTTAACAACGTAATCCAACTAGTGGGTGGATCGTCCACGCTACCTCTTACGCTTTCCGCGGATGCATACGCAGCCAACCAGTCATGAAAGCGCAAATAACATTTACACGCCGTTTACGCCGACGTAATGATGAACGCGGCGCCACGATGATCCTGATTGCGGTCGGACTGAGCTTTATGATTCTTGCCATCGCCGCACTGGCCATTGACCTAGTAGTGCTCTACAGCGCCCATAACGATGCTCGCCTGGCCGCTGATGCGGCTGCACTTGCCGGAGCTAAAGCAATCGCGAATTCCGGATTTACCACGGACAGCACTTCAGTGCAGTGGACCACGATTGGACCGATTGCCACGAATGTCGCGATAGCCGCCGCCATGCATAACAAAATTGGGGGACAGCCAATTCCGCAGGGCAACATTACCGTGACGTATGCCAATACCGGCACCAACACAACAAACCCTCAAATCACGGTCAAGATCGCGAGCAGCGGCGTGCCCGCGTTCTTTTCCCGTATTTGGGGAAATACTTCCCTGCCAGTCGGCGCGACATCGGTGGCCGAGGTCTATAACCCCGGAGGCAGCCCCACTCCACAACTACCTGTGCAATCGCAATGCGTGAAACCATGGCTGTTGCCGAACTTGGATCTGGGCAACACTGGTAACACTCTATTTGATCCAACAACGGGCGTACCCACCCCGGGTACCTACATAATTGGCAATTCCTATGTATTGGCATCAAGCTGCGGCGCGGGCGGGTGCACCTCTCCGTCCATTCCAGTCGCAGGGGGACAATATATACCGGCACAACTGACAGCGCCGCCAGCAAGCGTCGTGCCCCCATGCGCCCCAGACTCCTGCGCTTCCGAACAAAACATAGCGGCCTGCAGCCCTCAGCCAATCTCGTGCAGCTCTGCATCAATTTTGCAGCAGGTAGCTATTGACACGAGTAGCTGCGGAGGAAACACTTACACCTACACTGGCGCGTCCTGCCTCATCCACTCAAACTCGGGTACGACGGGACTGGGCCAAGGACAGGATTGTATGGGCTCGGACAGCGCCAGTTGCGGAGCCGCATCAGCTCCTCCAACAGTGACCCAAATTTTCGCAGGAGCTAATAACCGACTTGTTGCGGATGGGATCAATACGGGCGATTTACTTTCTGCCAGCGATTCGTTGGTGACAATTCCCGTTTTTTCTTATGTGATCGGTAGTGGACCTATTTCCCCTGTCAACCCGGTAAATGTTATTGGATTTCTTCAAGCTTTCATTACAAGTGTAGATACTTCCGGCAAAGTGACCATCCGCCTCGTGAACATCGCCGGATGCGGCTCGGGCGTGACCGGATCGCCGGTGCAGGGCGACGGCATCAGTCCGGTGCCGGTTCATCTTATCGGCAACTAAGCGATTTATTGCTGCGGCGGCCCGGGGGTGCCGGGAGAGCCCGATTCCTGCTCGGGCAATTCCACCGGTTCCGGCACGCCTTCGGGGAGCGTAGGCTGCTGCACTTGTTGCTCTTCTGCCGTAACGCCCTGATTGGGCGGAGGCACATAGGGCGTTGGCTGCCCTGCCGGTTGCGACACTCCTCCTGTTCGCAGCGTCAATAGAACATTATGTAAACCATTGGGATCGCGGTCAGAGCCCATCATCACGAAGTTGAAACGGGAGCCGTCCAACAAAGCTGCGAGAACGTCGCGAGCAGGAGCGGGGCCGAGTTCGACGATGACCTGATCCTGGGCAGCATCTGCCGGAAAATCTATGCTGGCGCCGGTCTTGCGCTGAATTTCGGTCAACACCTCAGCCAGCGTCGCGCCTTCGGCGTGAACACCCAGCATTCCACGAACAAAGCTGACCTGAATCCGTGAAGACGGGGTAGTTACGGCCGAAGCGGAAGGAGTAAATACAGATACATTGTGATTTCCCAGCTTTACCCAGACGTCATTTCCCATGGGCAAAACTTCGTAAGGTTGAGGCGATTGCAGATCCAAAACGACGCGCGTTACCGGAGGATTCGCACTAAATTGGGCGACACGAACGCGCAAAACATTCCCATTGCCCATTGAAATCGCAGGTAAATTACGCGATGGAATCGAATTGGGGAAGTCAATGACAATGCGGTCGGGATTGGTTAGCACCTGCGCTTGCGAGATAAGGGCTCCATCCGCCGAAATATCTACTTGCAGTCCGGAAGGCTGAGTGCGGAGAGAAACGCGCTGCACTGTAACGAGATTGTGCTGAACCGCCCGCGACTGAACGGGGAGCGAGCAAACGAAGAGAAGCATTCCGATAGCTGCCGTACTCTGCCACTGCAAATGCACACGAAAAGTCTAGCAGCAGGTTCAACTTACGGCAGGCACTTTGGTATTAGCTTAAGGTCGAACCTTCACTCGGCCGGTTCAGGCTATCTTTGCGACGGAAGATTCGTCAGCTCGCCGCGACTTTCCATTTGTTTATAAATCACAAGGGAGTAGATGACGGGAACCAGTCCGGCGGCCATTAAAGGCACCATGGGAAGCCAGCCATTCACATCAAAGAATGTCAGGGCAAGTCCTGTAAGTCCAGCGATGACAAAAACTTTGGCCGCGAAGCGATGGGTTGCGTTCCAGACGCGCTCGTTCGCCAGCGCCCATGGGGTACGGACTCCGACATAGAAATTGCGCCGTATTTTGCCCATGACATTTCCGAGCAGCGCAAACAAAAGCGAAATGCCGCCAATAATCGCCCGGCCAATGTTCACCGCATGGCCCATCCCCGCCCAGAGCACGATGCCATAGGTATAAGCGAGTAGCGTGATAATCAGCAACATAATGTAGAGATAGGTGTCGCGGAAGGTATCCACCTCGAACTGCTTGGGCGAGAGCCAGGGCAACGCGTAGGTGAGCAAGAGGAAGAAGGTCATCAACCCAGGGCCGAAAATGAAAATCATGCTTTTGGGGCTATAGCCGTTCGGCTGGTTGTGAATGTCCCAATGCGTGGGCACTATCGCCGGCAGATGTGGATAAGCTACAACGGTGGCGATGCTCGCGGCGATTGTCAAAATAATCGCGAATACAAAATATTTGGAAGTCATCATGACTTACCTCCAGATTTTTTGACCAAAGTCTTCGGATTGTTCTCTCCCATCAGATCCATGCCCCAGGCGAGAACGTCCTGCACCACCGTCGTATTCAGCGCGTACCAGATTTGCTGCCCTTCGCGGCGGCTGGTGATCAAGTCAGCGTCTTTTAACACGGAAAAATGGTGCGACATGGAAGGCTTGGTCATGTCGAAGCGCTCGGCAAGATCACCCGCGGTTTTCTCGCCATCCCGCAACAAACCGAGAATTTCCCTGCGGGTGGAGTCAGCCAAAGCTTTGAATGCTTTATTCACACGTATTTAGGATACCATTTAATTAGACACTTGTCTAATTACTAAGATATCCGGGGTTTGGCGATCTTTAAGAGAAATTAACGCCGAATTAGTAGATCGCTGGCGAGAAATACAAAGAACACTACGGAGATGACGCCATTCATGGTAAAGAAAGCAGAGTTCAGTTTGCTGAGGTCGTTGGGGGAAACCAGAGAGTGCTCATAGATAAGAAGGCAAGCGACGACGACAACGCCGACTATGGCTAATTTCCCGAGGCTAAATTCCACGATCAGGGCACTGAGCAGAGCCAGCATGAGGATATGAAAGGCCCGTGAAATCCATAGAGCGCGTTGAATTCCAAAATAGCGAGGAATCGAATGTAAGCCGGACTTCCGATCGAAATCGTAATCCTGACAAGCGTAGAGCACATCGAAGCCTGCGCCCCAAAAAGTTACTGCGGCTGTAAGCAGCAGAATGCGCGGATCGAGCGAACCGCGAACGGCGATCCATGCGGCGGCGGGGGCAATTCCCATCGAGAAACCCAGCACTAGATGTGACCAGCGGGTAAAACGCTTGGTATAGGAATAGAAAAGAATGATGGCCAAGGCCACTGGCGACAAAAAGAAAGTTTCATGGTTCAACCGGGCTGCTGCCAGTACGAAAACTGCGCACGATGTCGCGACAAAAAGAGAGACGAAACCTGTGCTGAGCAATCCGGCTGGCAATGCGCGCGTGCGAGTTCGTGGGTTGGCGGCATCAATGGAGGCATCGGCCAGACGATTGAAGGCCATCGCCGCCGAACGCGCTGCCACCATCGCGACAATAATCCAAATCAATGTACGCCCGCTGGGCCAGCCATTTGCGGCCAACATGGCGGCGCTCAAGGCAAAGGGAAGCACAAAAATCGAGTGCTCCCACTTGATCATTTCTAGAGTGATTCGAAGGCTGCGCAAGACCGTCACAATTTGATTTTAAAGGAAAGGGAGCGCGATGAGCCCGTGCTCCCCAAATTGTAGGACTATTTGGTGTTCTTGCCGGCAACAACAAGTTCATTTTTTACGCTGAAGACATTCGGCACGCCACGCGCTTGCGATTCCGCCAATTGCTTATCCAGTTGAGTGGACACGACTCCATAGAGCGTGACGTTGCCATTTTCGACAATAATGCGGATTGGCTTTTGCGGATCGATCGCGTACCGCTTTAAAGCCGGCGCGCCATAGATGGCCCGCGCCACTCGAAGACGAATGTCGTCGTCGAAGGGAGAAGCCGGCAGCACATTGATTTCATCAATGACGTCTTTTACGCCGGGGGTGGTCTCGACGATGGCAAGAGCTGAGTCGCGGCTAGTGTAGTCGCGCATATCTCCGCCAACGGTGACGACGCCGTTTTCTACTTTCAATGTAGGAGCATTGAATGCATTGCCAAATCCAACGCGGTCATAGCGCAGTTTGTCGGCGAGTTTCGATTGCAAGTCGGCATCGGATGCGCTGCTTTCGACTTTTACGTGGTTGCGGACACCATCCACATGACTGATTTTGTCCACTTTTCTGCCAGCGTCGAGCTTGTCGATGTAGATGTTGACCGAGCCTTCCAAGGTCACAATTGCGTCATCGGTTGTAGCTGTGATGTTCTTCCACTTGTCTTTTGAGCTGAGCAATTTTGTGACTTTTGCTTGAATATCGGTATCATAGCGGCCGGTTCCGGTTGCCGAAGAAGGCTGCTGCGCTAAAGCTGTACTGCAAAACATCGCCACAAGAATGATCCAATGCTGAATTCTCATAATTCCCTCCTTTTGAACATCTTTGCCCCAGTTTTTCGTGAAGCACCATTAAATTACGGATGGGGCAAATCGGGCAAGAGGGGATTTTCATGGGACTACTATTGCTTGCGTCGGCGAATTTTTGTGACAAAGCTGACCACGCCGTTTTGATCGCGGAGAGCGACGATTGAGATATTGCGGGTCAAGTTATATTCCACTTGAATAATCTGCTGTGAGGCCTGGTTCACGCTGGTCGTGTAGGTGACCGTCAGATTATTTTTAACTTGCTGCTCGATGGTGACAGCAGGGCCGGATTGCGTGGTCGAAGTTTCGTTGGAAAGACCTTGTGGGTCAATTTTGATGCGGCTTACGCCGAAGAGCCGTTGCACCCGGTTACCCAAAGTTGCGTTCAAGGCTTCGCCCAGGATTGCGCTGGATGCGCCGGCGGCGAATGCTGACTGGTTGGATTGCTGCAACTGCGCCGATTCTTCTTCCGTTTGCCCGAATGCCAGTAATGCGATGATATCGGCTGTGGGTAAAGGCGGCTCTGAACGATAGGTGATATTCAGATGGTCCACTTCCCCGTTCACGTTCAAGGTAATGTCGTAATCGCGCACGCGGGTCGTAGCTTGTAAGTCGAGAACCGGCGTTGTCGTAACCGGACTGGTGAAAGTTACATCTCCCCGTTCCATCCGGTATTTCGTGCCGTTGAAATAGGCCTCACCTTCGATGACATCTGCGCGCCCCAACAACACAGGTTTCGCAGCCGTGCCACGCAGATGTAAATCCGCGTCTCCCGATAGACGCACAACCGCGGTTTGCATTTGCAGCTCCGGGACGGTCACGACGTGAACATCCAGCTTGATGCGATTCAGCAGAGGATCTGTCTGGGGCAGACTTGCGGTTTGAGCCGCGCGTGCCAGATATGCGCCGAAATCAAAGCCCGGCGTCATGCCCAGCTTGTTCACTGTAATGTCACCCGAAAGCAGAGAGGCGCTAGAGCTGCCGGCGAATTTGAGATCCATGTTTGCCGTAGAACTTACGCCCGGTGGATAGCGCAGACGTACATCCTGGCCTGTCACGCCTAAATCGAAATTCAACTGCCGGTTGTAAGACGCGACGAACCCGTGAAATGCGATGCGGCCTCCGCCCGTATATGCGGTCAGATCTTGAATCTCCGCGCGGTTGCGATTGAATACGATGGAGCCATTGATATTGCTCAAGGCGCTGGGCAAATCAATATAGGCCAGGGAGCCATTGTTCACCTGTAACTTACCTAACATCAGCGGATTACTCACTGAGCCGGAAAGCGAGACATTCGCCAGCAGTTCCCCGGAAGACGTAAAGTCGGAGTTGTAGGTCGAGAGCAGTTGCATGTTGACACGACCTTCCGCATGCAAATCGAGCTGCTGATCTCCCGTAAACTGCACAGTGCCACCGCCAGAAATATCCGTACCCTCGCTTACTAAGCGGCATTGATCAATTTTTAGAGTTTGCTGGGCTACCGAGAAGCGCAAAGGGCCGTCGTTGTGCAGTTTTATGCGTTCGATATCCACTTGAAAGTCGCGCAGGTCGGCAGTGACCAACAAATCGCGCGGATGCTTCAGTTCCCCATGCACGACCAACGAACCGGATAACGGCGAAGCACCCAGCACATGTCCTGATAAATAGCGATTAAGAAAAGTTTTCACGTCAAACTGCTCGAAGTTGACGTTGATGTGCGCGGGGAAATCCCCCCGCAGATGGACATCGCCATCGAGAGCAACGACTTCCTTGATAAATTGCGAGTGGCCTGTCAGCGTCATGTCCGCGCCGCGAGTCTGGGCTTCCAGCGTAAACTCGCCGACAGGCTGACGATCCAGGGTGAGATTTCTGATGTGGAACAAGCCATCTACCGCAGGTTGCTCAGTGGTTCCTGCGACGTGAGCCTTAAAGTCCAGGAAGCCATCTACGGCAACGCGGGCATCCTGTAACTGCGGAATGCGCGTGAGGGAGAAATTTATTCCAACCAAATCTGCATTCAACGAATGGTTGGCCCAGGAATAGGAGGCATCGCCTGTAACCGCAGCGCCATTTTCTTTGATTTGGATTTGCGTCAGCGCGAATTCGCCGTTGCCGAAGGTAAATTGCGACTGCAAATGATCAAGTGGCGTCCCGCGAATCTCAGCCTGACTGAATAGCACTTCTCCATTTCCTTGCGGCGCTCCGACCGTACCCTGCGCCTGCAATGACAATTCAATCGTCCCACTCGCTGGATAATCTTTACCGAGGATGGCCAATATCTCGTGCACATCCACCTGCTGCATGTCCACGCGCGCGGTAAACGGGCTGTCTTTCATCAGCCGCCCATCTTCCAACTGCGCTCTGCCATTGAAATGAATATCGGCGTCGTCACGCCGCAACTCGCCATTGCGCAGAGCGATGAACTTTTGTGAAACCCGCAAATCTGTATTTAATGAGTCCCAATGCACCTGATTTTCGGCGGCGTGCGCCGAGGCAGGAATAAGAACGTCAAAATCTTCGGCGGTAAGGTTGCCCGCAAGCACGGCCTGACTTAGCGTACCGCTTGCTGTGCCTGAGAATGTTGCACGGCCATGGAGCACCACAGGAAGCGACTCTGGACCATGCAGTACCGTGATCAGTGGCTGCCACTCACGCAAATCGCTGGTGTTGGCTGTAAGTTTCAAAGTGGCTGTGGATGAGAGCACTCCATTCGCTTCCACATGGCTGGCCGGAGTTGTGATACTTAAATTTGAAACCTGCAATTCGCCAGGTTTAGCCCGATACGTACCGCTCGCGTGGGCCGCGAGCGGAAGCTGACCCGGCGCGAGTTTGTCGGGCGGAGCAACCGCCGCAGAAATTTCGTATTCCGCATTTCGAGGCGAACCCGTCCAACGCATCTCGACAGATCCCTCCGTCGTTCCTGCCAGATGCAAACGATCCAACGTCATTTTGCGCACCGAGAGAGCCCCCGCAATCTCGTGAACAGACAAGTCTTTCGCGTGCAGCTTGACCGTTCCAACTTGCTCGGCAATCGTTTTTTTCGGGACAGGATTTGGCGCTGGCAGCCAATTCCTCAACTCTGCATCTCCCGCAACGCTACCGCCGAGCGCTCGGCCTTGCAGTTGGGATAGAGCAATCTGGGCTCGATTGACGGCATAATTTCCGGAAAGA
Source organism: Terriglobia bacterium (assembly GCA_021325035.1). Classification (GTDB taxonomy): domain Bacteria; phylum Acidobacteriota; class Terriglobia; order Terriglobales; family Acidobacteriaceae; genus JAJPHW01. The sequence goes on along the minus strand of JAJPHW010000184.1, from coordinate 13,423 downwards.
TCTACATCGCGAAGGTTGACATATTCGTCGCGCCAGTTGAATCCTTTGACTGCAAACTTACCTTTGCCATACAAAGCGGTTTGCGACCATTCTCCTGAACCCGTCAACTTCAAACTGCCGCCGCGAAATTCGGGTTGCCGCAGGATCGCAGCCACCTCCGCCGTATCTAAAGTAATGTCATAACTGGCTTCGCCCATGGGAGCATGAAAGCTTCCCACGCGTCCATGCGCTTCAAGTTTTGATCTTCCAGAAGTGGCTTTTAGCGATTGGATCACAATATCGTCGCTGCCCAAGATGAAGCTCGCGAGCAGTGACCCCGAAAACGGGCGGTAGTTCGTGATTTTGCAATCCACTTTCCCCAGCGCAAGATTGCCCTCATAGCGTCTGCGCAAAATGCTATAGTTCATTCCCGCGACTACACCGTCCACAACAAAATCGAGCGGAATCTGTTCATCGTTCCAGAACAATGTGCCGCGCCGCACGCTGAGGCGGCTGATGGACAAGGCGAACAGTTGCTCCACTGGATTCTTTCCGGATTTCTGTACCTGCAAAGCAGGTTGATTCGTGCTGCCATCGGGATAAACCACAATGTGAATGATCGGATGGTCGAGATCCACAGAATGGAAGCCAAATTCGGCCCCAAGCACAGAAATAATTTTGATCTGCGCGGCCAGGCTATCCACGTGCGCATAGGGTATGTCCCCCGGCGCTTCGCGGCCATGAATCGTTAGATCGCGAACTTCAACCCGTAGTTGAAAAGGAATGGCGTGGATGGAGCCGAGTTCGACGCGTCCGCCTGTGATTTTCTCGAGAGCGCCAATCAGCCGCTGCCGTACCCGGCTATGAAAAACCTCGGTCGTTACATACCAACTGAGCCCTGCGAACGTGATTGCTCCCGCGAGCGCCAGCAGGAGAAGAACGATGCGAAAAGTGCGCCAGCGCGATTTTGCGCCAGCTTCGGTCATTGCACTTGCACCACGGAATCCGGTGTATTGTCGGGTGTGCGAATATCACTGCCCGCGCGGAGATTTTGAAGCCACGCCACCAGCAATTCACTGACTTTTTCCTGGGTGAGAAGCTCTTTGATCTTAGGCGTCACTTCGGCAAGAGGGACTGTGCCGCTGCCCTGTTGTTGCAACTGGGGCAAGAGTTCCTGATTGTAGTACCGCTCTATGCTGGCCGAATCAATGTTCACGCTTGGCCGCAAACGCGCATCCACGAGGCTGTTGATCTCGAGAATCATGGCGACTCGAGCCTTAAGTTCTGCTTCAGTCACTTGATGTTCGTCCAAAACCTTTTGCCAGCCATCGTCGCTTTCGGCGCCGGGATACTGCTTGCGAATTTCTGTAATACGCTTTGCGACGTCCGCCTCACTCGCCCGTGGAGCGTCACTGGATTTCATTTGCTCCCGCAGAAGCTCCCGATCAATCAGGCGATCCAAAGCTTCTTTGCGTTCGGCGGGAGTCAAGTCTTGCAGTGAGCGCATTCCCATAAAAGCTTCATAGCGCAGTGCATCATCCCAGTCGCTTTGCAAAATGATCTGGCCATTCACCGTCGCGACAATGCGGTCGAGGATCTCGCCGCCAAAAGCGGAAGAAGCCATCAGAAAAAACAGCCCCGCCAGCAACCATCCAAAAATCGAATTCTTTTTATACATTGCTAAAAACTCTGTCCAATGCTGAAAAATACGTTAAAGTGACTCGCTTGTTGCGGCACAAAATACGGCGTGCTTGGATCCGTGCAATAAGAACTCGCCGCCGATCCAGCCGGACTCGCGGTACTTTGACAACTGGGAAATACAGGTGGATTTAAATTGTATCCGAAATCGAAGCGTACGGGGCCTACTGGAGTTTTATAACGCACGCCGATTCCAATGGCATGAGAGACGTAGGCGTAATTGCACTGACTGGCTGTCGCGACTTGCCTGCACTCGTCCGGATTTTTCTGCCGCCAGCGTAATAAATTATCCAGCATGGTCCGCCCGTCGGTAAAAACGTTCCCGGCGTCTTCAAATAATGCAAAGCTCAAATTGTCCTGCACATAAGGCCAAACGCGCGGAGGAAAACGCAACTCGAAATTATTTAAAAATAAAGCACTTCCTCCGAGGGGGTATCCCGTTTGAGGATCGCGCGGCCCTGCTTGATTTAACCCAAAACCACGGTCAGAGTTTCCACCACCGGCAAGAAATCGCTCGGCTAGCGGAACCAGTGTTTCATTAGGACAACTGGTTTGCGTTGGGTCCTCACAGGTCTGGTATGGCTGCAAAATCACGGTATTGCCAAAGGCATTTTGCACGCCAACGCGAGTGGAACGGGCAAAGACAAACTTTTTATCCGATGATTTCTTCCGGCCAAACGCCGTATATGTCGTATTCTGCGTCAGAATGCGGGTAAAGTCGGCCTCGGAGCCGAAATAACTGGACGCCCAACTGATGTCAACCGTGTTGTAACTGCCTTTTGTACTTTCGAGTTCGTTGTCCCGCTTGTTCAAAATATAAGTAAAGCCCGGACCACCCACGCGCACAGGCTGCGAAAGCAAAGGAATCAAGGCGGTGCTGATGGCGATATCGGTAGCCTTCACGCGCCGGAAAGAAAAACTATAGTTCAGTTGCGTGGCTTTGCTGACCGCCTCCGCGACCTGTACGCTGCCTTCCAGCCGCTGTGAAGTAAACGTAGTTACATCTACGGTGTTGTCATAAAAAGTCGTGAGCTTCAAAGTCCACTTACGACTCCCGAATAACCGCGGCGCGGTATAGCCAATAAGCCCCCGTTGTTGAAGACGACCGACATTCGCCTTAAAAGAAACCGTATGATTGCGTCCCATGAAGTTGAGTCTTGTGACTTCAAACGAAACTAACGGGCTTACGCCGGTTGCACCTAGCGGCGTGTTGTTTCCCACGCCGGGCTGACCCGTCTGAAATTCAAGCCCCGCGCCATAGGTGAACGTATAACGTTTGGCTTCGTGCAGGGAGAACAAAACATTCTTTGTCGGCTCGTCACCGTCTGGATTCTGCACCGCTGTATCCACCTGACTGAAAATACCCAGATCGTAGAGATTCTGCTGCGTTTTCAGCATCGCCACCTGGCTGAGAGGATCTCCCGGCTTCATCTCCAGTTCGCGCTGCACAATATAATCCCGCGTGTGCACCAGGCCGGAATATAAAACCTGATCTACGAAAACTTGATTGCCTTCGGTCAGCGTGTAAGTAACATCCATGCGGGTGGCATTGTCAGGGGCTGCTTTCGCCGAGGCCACAAACGTAGCGTCGGGAAACCCGAGGTTGAAATAATAGTTCAGCAAGATGTCACGATCGGCGGAGATGCTGGCTTCGGAGAAAGGCTGCCCCTGCCCTGTGTTTAAAGCGGGAAAATTATCCGGGGAGAGCTTTTCTGCTCCAACGATGTTTAGTTTTTCCACCAGAGTTTGCAGGCCTTCGTCAACATGAAAGTGGACCGCGAGCTGGTTCTCTACGCCGCGGTAATCATCTTCCACCTGACTGGTGACCTTTACATCGCGGTATCCGCTGGAGCGATAGAGGTTCTCGATCCCACGCATATCCGAGGTCAATAATGCCTGACTGAACCGCCCGCGTGGATAAACGAATTTGTCGGCCACCTGAATCTGAAGCCGCGTGCGGAGTAACTCCTCTGGAAAATATTTGTTGCCATCAATGGTTATCGCCGCCAGCCTGTGACGAGGGCCGGGCTGAATGCTGTAAATAATGTGCAATTCACTGCCATCAGCAGACGCCTGCTTTGCAAGCGTTACCGACGCGCTGTAATATCCCAGACTCTGCATATAGTTCAGCAGATTGCGGCGGCCCTCGTTCAGCAAATCATCGTCGGCCGTATTTTCTTCATACACGGGGACGTTTCTCTTCAAAACGCTGCGGCTGATCTTGTAACCATCCGTCGTAATGGTTACGACGGGACCACGTGAGAGAAGAAAATCAAAGTCCACGGTATTAGTTTCAGGACGATACGTGCGTTGCGAAATGCTTATTTGAGCCAACAAACGGTCCTGTTTATGAAAACGCTTACGGAGCCGGTCCAGCGCATCGCTTACTCGCCGGACCGTAACCAAATCACCGGTGTGCAACTTCGCGGCATCCTGCAATTCTTCGGATGAATGCACCAGATCATCGCCGGTCATGCTGACCTTGCCCACGCGTGCCTGCTGGCCGGGGTGAAGATGCAGAACAACATCCATCTGCCTCATTTCCCGTTGCGGCTGCTGATCCGCGGAGACGGATGCCTTGTAAAAACCATTTGTCGTCATCAACTGCTGAATGTTGCCGAGCGCGCGATTCAGCTTTTCCGTAGTAAATAAAGTCCCCATCTGCAGTTTGGACGCATTTATAACCTGGCTGGGAGTTGGTCTGTCGGGGGCGCCGTCCACGCTGACCAGGCCGATGAAGAAATTTTCCACGGTAACAAAAGTGAGCCAGACCTGATTGTCACTCGTACGTGTGGCTTCCGCTCGAATATCAACAAATCGCCCCGTAGCGTAAAGTTTCTGGATGCTTCGGCGGATCAAATCGCGGTCTAAAGGTTGCCCGATCGGTTGCGCAACCAGTGCGCGGAACTCCTGTAAATCATGCTCGTTAGCGACACCGGGGAACTGAATCTCGCTCACTCGCAGGCCTTCGTAGGACGAAGTGGCAGTATCTTGTCCGGTGCCGGACATCAGCGGATGGGCCGGGCCACCCGACGCCCAAGCCGTATGGAAGGACGAGAGCGCGACCAAAGCAATGGCTGCGAACACGGTGCGTTTTAATCGCAAACCGGCTCCCCGCATCGGCTGATTAGAAATGACGGCAATGTCAGTTTCGATGAATGCATTTTCGCCGGTGTTGCCCTCGCGCGCGATTTGAGGCCAACTGGATTATCTTGCAACCTTCAAGGTATTAGGCGCGCAAATTCTATAATAAAGGCTGCACCTTGAAGTACTGGTGATTCTCCTTGCAACCTACGATCAAAAACGTGATAAATGACGAAGAGCGTTATTCCCGCCAAATCCTCTTCCGCTGCATCGGGGTAGAAGGACAGCGCCGTCTTACGGAATCACGAGTTTCTATTGTTGGATGCGGCGCCACCGGTTCGGCTATCGCTTCCCTTCTGGCGCGCTCGGGTGTTGGCAGCATCCGTATTATTGACCGCGATTACGTCGAGCCCAGCAACTTGCAGAGGCAAACGCTCTTCGATGAGTCTGACGCAGCTGAGTCTTTGCCCAAGGCCATCGCAGCCACACGCAAAATTGCGAGCTTTAATTCAGGAATTGTCGTCGAACCGCGCGTCGCCGATTTAACTCCCGGAAACATTGCCGAGTTGCTGGACGGCTCTCAACTCATTCTCGATGGGACCGACAACTTTGAAACTCGCTATTTGATTAATGACTATGCGGTACAAAATTCTTTGCCCTGGATCTATACCGCCGCAGTCGGCAGCTATGCCGTTACGCTAAACATCATCCCGGAAGAAACTTCTTGCTTGTCCTGCATCTTCCCGCATTCACCGAAAGGTGTCGTGGAAACCTGCGAGACTTCGGGCATTCTCAATTCTGCCGTCAATCTGGCGGCATCCATTGCCGCGACGGAAGCTTTGAAATTCTTGACCGGCTCAAAAAATAACATCCGCCGAACGCTGCTTTCTTTCGATACCTGGACCAACGAACACGCCGAAATCTCCGCCGCCAATCCCTGCTCCACCTGCGAAACCTGCGGAAAGCGCAATTTTTTGCACTTAGCTGGAGAAGGACGTCCTCACATTACGCTTTGCGGACGCAACTCGGTCCAGATTCACGAAAGTCACCGCCCCATCAATTTGCTCGAGATAAGCGACCGCTTAAAGCCACACGGCACTGTCCGACATAATGACTTTGTATTGAAGTTCTTACGCGATCCTTATGAAATGACACTCTTCCCCGACGGCCGCGCCATCATTAAAGGGACAACCGATACCGCCGTGGCCCGCAGCCTCTATGCCCGGTTTATCGGGAGCTGAAGCGTAAAATTCCGTAAAACCCGCGCCCAACAAGGCATTTCGGCTATTCACAAGGTATATTCGGGTGTATGATGCTGTCGTCCGGCCCTTTCCGGAACTCTGTTCGCACCGCCGGACTTTAAAAAATTCAACCCAGGTTTTCGTGGAGGAAGTATGCGTCTCACGATCGTTGCAGCTTTGATTCTCTTGCTTTCAGGTCTGGCTTCGGCTCAGGCTAACATTATCGGTGGAACTGCCAGCGATTGGGCGCCACCGTTCATTTACGCCGCCCCATTCGTTCCCCTTCTCACAACGCCATCCGCCTCATGGGGCCCGACGATGCCGGCATCTGCAGGGGCGCGTAACGCGACGTGGGGAAACGTCGCGGGAGCAAGAAACTCCACCTTTGAAACGTTACCGGAAGAGTCGAATGAACACCGCTGGGGCGGATTCCACGAACAACGTATGGTCCGCGAAGTGCGCCATGAAGGCCCCGGCATGATGGAGCCGGAAATGCGCCACGAGGCCCGTGAAGAACACGCACGTCCGTTTCGCAGCGGGATGGCCAGCTCGGAGTTCGGGCAAGGCCTCGCTGAGCTGATGGGCAAATCAAGCACGGCGACGAAAGCTTCACGAACCTATACCAATCAAGACGCAAGCCGGATGAACGACGCTAATGGGACGGTAAAGTACCGGGGAAAGACTGAGCACATCTAGGTTTTGCTTCGGCAATAAAAAAGCCGCCCGAAAAGGCGGCTTTTGTTTTGCAAGATTGCTGACTGTTCAGCGCTCGACCAACTCTTCCAGCCTCTCAAAAAATGCGGGATACGAAATCACGGCAGCATCGGCATTCTTGATCTTAGTTTCGCCTTCTGCACGCAACGCCGCCACGGCAAATGCCATCGCAATCCGATGATCGCCGAAAGAGTCGAGTTCGGCTCCATGCAATTTCTGCCCGCCGGGCACACGCAAACCGTCCTCGCGCTCTTCGACTTCAGCGCCCATTTTGCGCAGATTGGCTGCAACTGCCGCGATCCGGTCGGATTCTTTCACTCGCAGTTCCCGCGCATCGCGTATCTCGATGCCTTGCGATGTGTAGGGCGCAATTGCCGCCAGCACCGGCAGTTCGTCAATTAATGCCGCCGAATCCGCGCCAGCGATCGTGGCCCCGCGTAATTCTCTGCCGCTCGCTTTTACTGTGCCCGACAATTCTCCATGTTTTTCTTCAAGTTCGAGTACTGAAATTTTTATACCGAGATGCACAAGAACATCCAACAAACGCGCCCGCGTTGGATTCATCAACAAAGAATCAAAGATAATCTGCGAATCCGGGAATAATCCCGCTGCGCAAAGAAAGAATGCCGCGCTGGAGATATCGCCTGGAATCACCGTTTCTATACCATGCAACTTCTGGCCTCCAGCAATGCCTAAACTTTTTCCTTCTGCTTTGACCTCGGCGCCAAACGCCCGAAGAGCAATCTCTCCGTGGTCGCGCGTGCGAATGGACTCGATGACTCGAGTCTCACCATCGGCAAAAAGGCCTGCAAATAACAAAGACGTCTTCACCTGCGCACTTGGAACCGGCGTTTCGTAGGAGATACTTTGCAACTTCGATCCGGTGATTTTCAGCGGAGGCTTGCCTCCGTCACCCGCGGAAATCTTCGCTCCCATTTTTTCCAGTGGTGTGATGATTCGGGCCATCGGGCGTCGCGATAGCGATTCGTCTCCAATCAGATCGCTATAGAATTCCTGTCCTGCCAAAATCCCGCTTAACATGCGCATCGTCGAGCCAGAATTGCCGCAATCTAACGGAGCCTTCGGAGCTGTCAACCAGGGTCCGTTCCCATGCAGAATTACGCTTCCTTCTGCTCGCTCCCACTTCACCCCTAAATCCCGCAAGCAGCCCAGCGTGCTGGCGCAGTCCGCTCCTGTTGAAAAGTTGGTCAGTTTGGTCTCGCCCTCGGCAATTGCTCCGAGCATGGCATAGCGATGCGAGATGGATTTATCTCCGGGCAAACGGATTGCCCCCGAGATGCCGCGTGCCGGATGAATGCTGATAGAGGAAGAAGAAAGCATATTAGTAACTATAACGAAAAGCGCTTTTAGCCTGCGTTTTTGCTATAGTTTTGCGCATATGTTTCGCCGCTTCGAGCTATTGCTTTTCCTCGCTTTTGCCGTCTCCCTCTATGCAAAGACCGAAAGCTGGATTCAGGTACAAAGCCAGCATTTCATCGTCATCACTCCCGCAAGTGAGAAAGATGGCCGCCACGTGGCCGATCAACTGGAAAGAATGCGCGACGTCTTTCACACCGCCTTTCCTAAAGCTGAAGTGGATCCGCCGTCCCCAATTGTGGTCATTGCGGTGGAAAACGAAAAAGATTTCAAAGCGCTTGAACCCGCCGCTTATTTGGCAAAGGGTTCTTTACAGCTTGGCGGATTGTTCGTGCGCGCTCCCGATAAGAACTACATCATGCTGCGGCTTAGAGAACAGGAACCAGCGTTCGGTTATAACGCTGTCATTAATGAAAACCCGCATCCCTACTCGGTGGTTTATCACGAATATACGCATTTGCTTTTTAGCAAGGCAGAAGACTGGATGCCACTTTGGCTCAACGAAGGACTGGCGCAGTTTTTCGAAAACACTGAAATTCGCAATAAAGAAGTAAAGTCCGGCGAGCCAAGCCGGGAGAATCTTTTCATTCTGCACCAGAACCGCCTTCTTCCCTTGGACGTATTGTTCGCCGTGGACCGCAACTCCCCTTATTACCATGAAGAAACCAAGGGTTCGATTTTCTATGCAGAATCGTGGGCATTAACGCACTACTTTTGGATCCAGGACCAGAAAAATAGCACGCACAAGCTAATTGATTACATGCGGCTAGTTGCTGGGGGAGTCGATCCGGTAACGGCAGGTACAAATGCATTTGGCGATTTGAACGCATTACAGAAAACACTTGACGCCTATGTGAATCAGGCAACGTTCTTAGCATTGAAAATGGATACGCCGATTGCCGTAGATGACTCTGCCTTCGTCATAAGTTCATTGACGCAAAGTGACGCCGATGCCATTCGCGCCGACTTTCTCGCCTATGACGGCCGCACCGACGATGCAAAGGCATTGGTGGATACAGTTCTGAAAGAAGACCCCAAAAATCCACAGGCCTACGAAACTATGGGTTATTTGAATACCCGTCAGACCAATTTTGATGGGGCGCGCAAGTGGTATGAAAAGGCCATAAAGCTCGATTCCAAGAGTTATCTCGCCTATTACTATTTTGCAGCAATCACCCTGCGAAATGGGCCTCCTTCCGGAGACCTTGCGCATGAGGTTGAAACGAGCCTTCGCACTGCAATTAAGTTGAACCCCAATTTTGCGCCTTCTTATGACTCGCTAGCTGTTTTCGATGCCATGCGCACAGAAAACCTTGACGAAGCTCATAGTATGAGCCTCATGGCCGTACAGCTCGATCCCACAAATGTTCATTTTCGGCTCGATGCGGGAAATATTCTGATTCAAATGAAACAAACGGAAAATGCGCTGCGCGTTTTTAAAGCTGCGCAGAAGATCGCGAAGAATCCGCAAGAAGAATCGTTAGTCGAGGACTCGATCAGAAGAGTGGAACAATATCAAAATGCCAGCGCCGATATTCCGTCGCTGGAAGCGGAGGAAGCGCCGGAAACGGAAAAAACAACGGCTGATGACGCTCCCCCGGTGTTGATGCGAAAAGAGCACCCTTTGACCGGGCAACGACACGAAGCCAAAGGAATCATTAAAAACGTTCGTTGCACGCCGCCAGCTCAAATGGAATTTGATCTTGTGGATAAGAGCCGCTCGCTCACTCTCCATTCTGACAATTACTACAAAGTGGAATTCAGTGCGCTGGGCTTTACACCGCAAAGCGAACTACACCCTTGCACGGACATTGAAAATCTTCATGGGCGCGTGCAATTTGTTGACTCTTCTGACAAGGAAGAGCCAGGTCAAATTGTCGCCGCTGAATTAAGCAAGTAGATTGGTGGTTAAAGTCTTTGCGAACTCAGGAACTCCCTTAGAAGTTCACTCGCTGCTTGCGGTTGCTCCCATGGTGAGTAATGCCCCGCCCGAGGAATTATCTTCATCTCGCTTCCCGCAATACGTTGGCGCATGAATTCGGCTTCTGGCGCTCCAGTCATGGCATCTTCATCGCCAGTTACAATTAGAGTCGGCACGCTAATACTCTTCAGCGTCTCTATGGAATCTGGCCGCTCGGCCATGCCGCGTTGAATCGCGGCGATGTCTTCTGCTGTTGCCTTACGCATCATCCGTAATGCGCCTTCAACTAAATCGGGGCGCAGGCTATGTGTGCTCTTCGCCATGAGTTTTGGCGTCATGCTCAGAAAGAACTGCTCAGTTCCTCGTTCCAGGACTCCGGCTGCGGCTTGTAACCGCGTTGCCCGGGCTTCCGCATTGTCGGCCTGCGCTTTCGTGTTAAACAGCCCTAAGGCAGTGACGCGCTCGCGATGCCCTCTCCAAAACTCGAACAGTGCATATCCGCCAATGGAAACTCCAGCCATGGGCGCTCGCCCGATTTTCTCTTCGTCAAGAATTTCAGCGATATCACCGGCATGCTTCTCCATCGTGATCGGACCCTCCCCAGCATCGGAGTCGCCGTGACCTCGTAAATCCGGAAGAATAAAACAAAATTCTTCCCGCAGAATTTCTACCACCCGCAGCCAAAACTCATGATGAACAGGAAATGGGTGCAGGAGTAATACTGGCGCACCCTTACCAATGATTTCATAGGCGATCTGGGCATCGCCGCTGCGAATCGTCTTAACCATAGAAGACGATTGAATCACATCTACGGATTTGTCGCTGGGCGTCCGGCAGGCATGGGAAGCATCAGCGGTTCTTCCGGAATCACGATCCACGCGATGGGATATGCCAGCAATCCTACGCCAGTCATAATCGCCGTAATCAGCCATACCAACCGTACAAGATTCACGTCGAGATCAAAATACTCGGAGATCCCGAGGCAAACACCGGCAATCGAGCGTCCGGCTCGCGGGCGCACCAGACGTTTGCGGGCGATTACCCCACCCACGCGAGTTCCACAATAAGCGCAAACATTGGCGTCATCCTGAATCACTTTTCCGCAATAGTTACAGTACATGGCTTCTCCTCGCTTTCACTTCTCAGTCAAGAATACGCCGCTGCCATACCGAAAGTTCCCTATTCGCCTTTGTATGGCTCTTTCAGGTATTCGGTGGCCGTTTCCGCCAACTTTGATTTGCTGTCCGCGGCAATCACGGCGTGATATTTCTTGACCGCAAGATCGCGTTTTTGCAGCTTGTCATAGACTTCTCCGGCGGCCAGATTAGCCTTCTGCAAAATATCTTGCTCTGGATTCGCAGCAGTACCAACCTCTTCATAGGCGGCTGCCGCGCCGGTATAGTCTTTCTGGTCTCGTAATAACTCGCCCAGGCTATAGGCTGCGATTTCATAGTGCAAACCGCCGTAGTGACCTTCGCGTCCAGCCTGAAATATCTTGCGATAGACGGCGGCCGCATCGTCATTATGATTCAACTCTCTCAGCAGATTCCCCTCTTCCAGTGTCATGAGAAGGTTCTTCGGATAGGCGGCAATCAGCTCACGATCGACAGGAAGCGCATCCGTGAATCGCCGTTCGCGGCGATAGAAAAGAACAAGTAAAATCTTGGCATCAACGCTGGTTTCGCCTGGTCCATCCGCGCAATCTTTTAAGTATTGCAGCCCTTTCTCTTTGTTCCCGCTTAGTCCAAAAATCCCACCGGCTGTGCGGAGACTCCAAGGCAAACTTCCCAATACGTACAGGTGCGTACCCACTATCAATTTTGCCTGGACAGTTTGCGGAGCCAGTTCGAGGACTTTCTCTTCATCGTGGCGTGCTCCGACAGCGTTCCGCAGCGCAGAAATCCATGCGCGTTGCATCAGCCCGGTATAAACCGAAAACTGCGCTCGGGTCACGCCGCGGGCATAAAGTGCGTCCAAATCGTTTGGATCGGCGTTCAGCCGTGCCTCTTCCAGTTTGAAGGCCCTCTGCACCAAATCCTGGAACTGCTGTTGGAATTTCGCATCTGGCGGCTGGTGCGACGCTTTGATGAAGTTGTCGTGTGCGTACTCACCCGTATTCAGGAGGTCCAGCTTGTAGAGTTCGCGATACAGAATCGCCGCCATGTAGTGGTTTACGGCAAATGGATCATCTGGGTGCCGTTGCAAAACTTGACTGAATCCTTCCGCGGATTGGTCGTATTCGAGGTTGTAAAAATGATCAAAAGCCGCAGCATTGGCCGGGTCTGACGGACGGTAGGCCATTCGCTGGGCTGGATCCGCAGCCGATATCGTGGTCTGCGCACCAGCAAGCGCGGTAGCCAGAAACAGAAGAGATAATGCTGAGAACAACCTACGCTTGCAAGAAATCGCCAATCGCGTCTCCCAGTGCGAGTTTACCTGATGGAACGCCGCCGTGCAGTGAACCATCATCGTAACGTTACTATGCCGTTAAAATCTGCCGCTTCTGCCTATAATGCGCTCAGGATAATTTTCCGTGAAAACGTAATTATTTCCGGATTATTAAATCGGACGCGATTTTCAACAAGGAATTATGCGCCGATACAGGGGTTTCGTAGGTTCCGGCAGTGGTCTTTAAGTTGCGAGCAATTTAGCGGGAAGCACATGGCTGGAGTCGCCCATAACACACAACACGAGTTCTGGCAGCCGCCCGCAGGCGAAGGGGCGACGGCCGTCCAAGCGTCTTATTCTCCCGTGCGCCCTGCTCCACATGAAGTCTGCTCCGGCTGTGAAACAGAGTTCATGGTTGCGGCTGGCTTCTGTCACGCGTGCGGATTGCCTCGAAATAGCTCCGCCGCAACTTCCGAAGCTTTGCCGCTAAATAATGCCTATCAGTGGCTCAAGGTCACGTTCGGACTATCTGGCCCATCGTTGATCGCGTTTTTAGTCGGACTGCTTTGTATTGTTATTGCCCTTATTGGCGGCGCAGCCTACTCGCCACAGTCCTATCCTGATTTCCCGGCGATCATGCTATGGCGAATGCAGTGGCTGGTCGCTGCGGTGGCAGCTTTTGTGGCCGGAATCCTGCTTAAAAACCCCAACAAATCTTAAAAATTTAGTGCGCCGCGGGTTCCGCGTGTACAACGTTGGCACGCCTTTGCTGATTCATTCGATACAAGTGATGCACAGGCCCGATTCCCCTGCCAACAGGCAGCGCGTTTGCGATGGCGGCTGCTACGTAGGCTTTTGCCAGGAGGACGGCTTCCGGCAGGCTTCGCCCATTCGCCAGATGACAAGCAATCGCTGAAGCAAAGGCGCAGCCGGTACCATGCGTGGAATTGGATCGCAATTTCTCAGACTTAAACGTTTCCCGTTGAATCCCTTGCCTGTCTCGGAAACTCAACAAATCAAT
>JAJPHW010000015.1 GCA_021325035.1 Terriglobia bacterium | reverse complement strand
GAGGAAACTCGTGGTTACCTATGACGGGGAGGGACGATCATTCTCCCCCGCCGGTACACTTTGGCATGGGTGAATGGATTGAGTGAAATCCTATGTCATGGGTATGGTGGTGTCAACCGAAAATACAGGCTTTCGATGACTTCCGTAAAAATAAAATTTAAGCCATATAAATCAACAGCTTACACGGAATTAAATGGGTTCATTTTCAGGCATTTTTCGATCTGAAAAATTACCCGGTTTCATCTGGTTTTCGCATGAAAATACAGGAGTTTTGACCGTTGATTCATGGAATTACAGTGCATGGTTGCGGCAAATCATTTGGCCCCATAGATGCGAGGTACTCAGTTGTAATTTCTGCTTTAAGGATCCCCCATTGACTGCACGTAAGGCCGCAAATGAACGTCGTAGATGGAGCCGTCTGCCCCTCGCCATTCCAGTCTTTGTTCGCAGCCGCGACGAAAACGGCAAAGAATTACTGGAATTTGCCAACGCATTGAATGTCTCAGCCGGAGGGGCTCTTATCGCCCTGCGCCGCTCGATCCCGCTCTCTTCGCGGGTTTCGCTGGAAATCCCCAGCGCTCCTCTGGGCGTTTCCGCCACTTTGCCCAAGAGTTCCCGTAACTTACCGGCGCGCGCCCTGCGCGTAAATTATGCCGAGGGATATCACTTGATTGGTCTTAAATTCTCCCGTCCCTTGCTCAATGGACGATCCGCTGGCTTCCCAGTGGAGAGGAAAATTGCTTCTACCAAGTGAAAAGTTTTTCATACCCTAAATTGTCAGTGTAGGCCGAAGGACCATAAGGAAAAGCCTTAGTACAACTTCCTGCCTAAATCGTGCAACAAATTGCAGAGTAAGCACTTAGGTCAAAATTGGGGCTGTGCAAAGCTATATTCCCAGTTTGGTGCTCGGGGTGCACAGGTTACTGCAAGGAGCTGCACATCTTCCATGCCTATCACATCCAGCAATCCAGTCAATTCTTTGGTCCAATCCCTCGGTGAAATGCCCCCGGAAGCCATTATTTTCGGTAAATCCGAACCCATGCGTGCTTTACGGGAACGCCTGGATAAGGTTGCAGCAGCCAACGTACCTGTTCTGATTGAAGGCGAAAGCGGTACCGGAAAAGACATCATTGCGCGCATGATCCATGCCCGCTCGCCTTGGCGTACTGGTCCCTATGTAAAAGTGAACTGCCCTGCAATCCCTGGCACACTGCTGGAAAGCGAATTATTCGGTTACGAAAAAGGCGCCTTCACCGGCGCTTATGGCATGAAGCCCGGCCGTGTTGAAATGGCACACCGCGGTACTCTGTTTCTGGATGAAATCTCCGAGCTCGACTTGGCTTTGCAATCAAAACTGCTGCAATTGCTTCAAGACGGCCAGTTCTGCCGCATTGGCGCCCAGGAAGACAAGAAAGTGGAAGTACGTATCGTCTGCGCCACGAATCGCAAACTGGAAGCGGAAATTGAAACTGGGACCTTCCGCCAGGACCTGTTTTACCGCATCAACGTGGTGAACCTGCAATTGCCGCCGCTCCGTGAGCGCCGTGGCGATTTGGATGAACTCGTCCGCTACTTCCTTGAGTTTTACAACCGAAAATACAACTGCAAGACCCGGCCGGTCTCTGCCGATCTCATGACCACGCTCCGCAAGTATCACTGGCCCGGCAATATTCGTGAACTTGAGAATCTGGTTAAGCGCTATGTGATTTTGGGCAGCGAAGACGTCATCACCAATGATTTGGTCGCGAAGGAACCGGAGTACTTCAATCCTGAGATCAATCTGGATGGCCCCATTTCACTCAAGAAACTGACGCGTCAGGCAACTCGTGAGCTCGAGCGTAAAGTGATTTTAAAAGTCCTACAGGCACATCACTGGAACCGCAAGAAGGCAGCACGTGCATTGAGCATCAGCTATCGCGCTTTGTTGTATAAAATCCGCGATGCCGGCCTCCCGGCAAATCGTTCCATGCGGCGCGCAGTGGAGCCGATAGAAGCAAATGTCAACGCAGCAGCAGATTAATTGACCAGGCAGGAATTAAAAAAAGGCGCAGCGTCGGCTGCGCCTTTTTTTAATTTGCTTTGATTTTCTACTGCACTATATACGTAACGGATGTGGAGTGAGTAATCGAACCAGAAGTTGCGTTCACGACTACCGTGTATGTGCCCGCAGGCGTTCCCGTTGTCGTAGTAGTGGACGACTTTCCGCTGCATCCCGCCGAGAACATTGTCAGCGAAACGAACGCACCCATCAGGAGAATGCCCAGCGCACGAGCGAGCCAGGATTTCCTCCGCCTGAGAGTCCCCTGCAATCCGACCCCTAAAAATGCCAGCCCAAACAGTGGAATGATCGAAGCGTAGAAAGGTCCGCGCCGCAACAATTCTGTAGTTGTGCTAACGCGAGCGGTGCTGTTAATCACGAGCGTGCTGCTCTGCGGACCGGTGTTCAAATTTGGCATCGGATTGTTGGTGAATACGCAGGTTGCGCCGGTCGGAAGGCCGGAACCGCAAGCCAGCGTAACGCTGTTCGGAATGGTGCCCCCGGTTGGCGTGGGTGCAACTTGTATGGTGTAAGTCGCCGGAATCCCGGCAGGCACCGTGACCGCGCCTGCGGGCGAAATAGTCAGCAGAAAATCGTTTACGGTAACACTGGCCGGGACGACTGGGCTGGCTGTGTAGTTTGAACCAGCAATCGTCACAACGCCCGTATTGCCCAGAGGCTGCGCTACGGTCGGCGACAAAACAATGGTTACTGTTGCCGTCGCACCCGCGTTTAATGTGCCCAAAGTACACACCACAGCGTTATTGGTGGCATTGCTGCAACTGCCCGGACTGGCTGCGGCGGAAATAAACGTCGCACCTGAGCTGGGTAGTGTGCTGTTGAAATTCAATCCTGTGACAGCGTCCCCATCATTGGTAATCGTGTAGGTAAAAGTCACGTTATTGCCGACGCCAACGGGATTGGGCGTCGCTGTCTCCGTCACCACAAGATCGGCCAGAGAACCAAGCTTCGTCGCGAATGCGTCGCTAGTCCCATTTAAAGCGGTCTGGTAGGGATTGTCGTAAGGAAAATTGACCGATGTAGTTTCGCCGACGACATAAGTGTTCCCGAGCGAATCGACAGCAACGCTCGTCGCCAAATCCGTACCGCTTCCCCCCAAATAAGTGGAGAAATGGCTGAGCGAAGTCGGGGAGTTCGACGTGGTGTCAATGCGGGCGACGAAGGCATCTACACCACCACCATAAAGCAGGTTGGCTGGATTGTTCAGGGTGTGAAAGTCAGTGGAATTCGTCCAGCCGCTGATGTGAGCGCCGCCAATCGAATCCACAGCGATGCTGAGGCCGATATCGTTTCCGGTACCCCCGAGATACGAGAAATAGCTCAACGGAAGTGTGGTTGTCGTACAAGTGGTGGCCGTGCAAAGCACGCCGAAACGGGCAACAAAGGCGTCTGGGGCAGTTGGAGTCGTCGGGCACGCGCCACCATTTGGATTTGGCGGGCAATCGAGAGCTGACTGAAAAGGAGTTGTACCACTTCCCAGGGCGATGTCTGACGAAGTCGTGGAACCCACGATGTAGGCATTGGCATTCTGATCTACAGCCACTCCGTATGCAATGTCATCGCCGCTGCCGCCGAAATATGTGAGATAAGAAAGCGAAGGCGGCCGCTGACTGTTCTGTGGAAAGAGAAATTTCGCCACCCAGCCATCCAAACCCGCGTCATACTGCTGATAGGCGTTCAAAATCGGCATGTCGCTAAAATTTGTGCCGCCGCTGACGTAAACGCTGAAACTGCTGTCCACCGCAATGCCGCCGCCGATGGTTACAGGGGTTGCTCCATTGGCCGTGCTTCCCCCAATGTATGTGGAATAAAGCAAACTCTGTGTGCCGGTGAGAAACGGATTCAGCTTGCTGAAGAAGAACTGCGTCGCCGCCAGCGGTATTGTTTGGAAATCTCCCGCTATCGTCGGGAAATTCGAGGATGTGGTTGTGCCGGTCACGTAGATTAAGCCGCTGGTATCCAGCGCCAGACCTGAGGCAGTATCTACACCGCTACCGGAGAGATAGGTCGAATAGAGCAAAATCGTCCCGCTGGGGTCGAGCTTGCTGGCAAATACGTGGTTGCCAGAAGAGAGTGGGGCCGTTTGATATCCGAGCTGAGCCGGAAAGTCGCTGGAACTCGTCGTTCCTGCCACAGAAACGTTAAAGCCCGAATCCACTGCAACTCCGGCGGTATAGTCCAAACCATTTCCGCCAAGATATGTCGAGAAGATCAACTGCGCGGTTGTGGTGGAAGCCGATGGATTGATCTTGGCGATGAAAATATTCGCCGTACCCTGCGTGCCCAGCCGAGGCGCAACGCCTGCGGGACCAGGGAAGTCGGTGGACATGGTCGAGCCTGCGATGTAGATATTCTGCGCGGCGTCTACTGCCACAGCCGGACAGCCGGGTACGCCCGCATTCGCGCCGCCCGTTGTAGTCCCGTTCACCGGGCTTCCGATGATGGTCGAGCAGCTTTCCGCGCCGCTCCCGCCAAGATAGGTCGAGTAACTCAAAACCGGATCGATGACCAGAGCGCGGCTGTGGTCATAAGCGCCGAGTTCGAAGCCCACTTGATTGCCGGCCAGCAAAGCAAACTTGCCGGCAACCGGAATCTTTTCATTTGAGTTCTGGCTCTGCTGGTAGACGACTGGAGCATGCAACCGGACTTCGCCGTTTTGCGTGCTCAGCGCTAGATCGCCATTTGGCTGAACAGAAATTTTGTCCGCTCCCTGCAATTGGAGAGCAATTTTGCTGGTATCCGCACCCGCCGCAACTTCAAAGTCGTATTCAAGCTGGCCCTGATGGCCGTAATAAACCAAATCCACCCCGGGATAGACTTCGTGGTACTGCACACGGGCAAACTGCGGAATATTCCGAAGCCACTTCGCGGGATTGTTGCCAATGAAGTAGTTGCTGGTGCCCGGAAGCCGATTTGTACCCACGACACTGGAAACATTGGCATTGGCCAAGCCCATTCGCAGAACAGAAATTTTCGGAGACTTTTGCCGGGGGCGTTGTAATTCCAGAACGGCTTCATTGCCGGTCAAAAACAGCTCATAACCGCCGCCACGCGCCAGAAATTTCACTTGTGAATCGGTTTGTCCGGCATTTTGCTCGAAAACCAACGGAAGGCTGCCAAGCGCGTTCTTCGCCTGAAGCATCGGGACCGTCGGCGAAGGGGCGGCCGCGCGATTTTTACGGGAGGAGACTACATCCCAACGGATGGAGGCGGTGAGCGCGCACAAAGCTGCAATCATCATCGCGCCACTGCGGAAAGTCACTTTTGTTTGTCCAAATTGCCACCCGTTGCGGTTCAATCTCAAAGTTGCTCCTCCAAAAATTCAATTGCCTGTGGCACGATCCCTGTTCTTCAAACCATGCCGCGACGAAGATGTTTCGATCATTGACTGGGAAACATTCTTGGAAACCCAGGGCAGCAGGAAACGCACACTATTCACTGGCCGCATCGCGCATAGGCGGAAGCGGCGCGATTTGAGGCTAAAAATTTTTTATGAAATGCAATTAAATACTTAAACATCTTAGGGATAGCAGTGTCAAGCCAGCTTCCACACGAGAACAGCGCCGTGTAGTCAGATGCGCTTGAATCGGCGACAAGATGCCGCCCGTTTGTGAAAAGCGACGAGAATGCGATTGCTGGCTATTTGCGTTCGAGGTTGCTCATTTCACGCCGGGCACGCTTGTAGCGCGAAACCAAAACGGCCAGGTAAGTTCCATGGATGAGCCAGACCGCGGCGTAAGCAATGCGCAGGAAAGTCATGGTTACCGAGACCCTCCTGACTTAGTGCCCCGGGGTTCGAGCAATGCCTCAAGTGCCTCAGTTTCTTCGACATCCCGGCGCATGCGCTCGATGCGGTAGCGGAACCAGACGATGATGCCAGCGTAGCAAGTAAACGCAAAGCAATTCAGGGCAAACACGCGCAACATGCGGGGATCAATCGAGCCTCCGCCGCCAATCACGGGTTGCGGATGCTGGGTGCGGAAGAACCAAATGGAAAAATAGACCAGCGGCATGTCCAATGCGCCGAAAACCGCCAGCGCGGCCGCCAGTTTTGGAGTTTCCCCGCTAGTGGAAAAACGCCGCAGCATGAGATAACTCACATAAATCAGCCAGAGCACCAGAGTCGAGGTGAGGCGGACGTCCCACGTCCACCAGATGCCCCAGACAGGCCGCGCCCAGAGCGGGCCCGTGATGAGCACAATGGTGCAAAAAACGACTCCGACTTCCGCTGAGGACAAAGCAAGAATGTCGGTACCCTGGTCAGAGAAATATTTGCGAATCAATAGATAAGCGGCGGGAACGGCAAGCCCTGTGGTTGCAACCGCGGACGGCTCTATTCCTGCGGGAAGCGGAATAAAAAAAGGCGCGACGCAGGCGATGACGCCAATCGTAATCGCTGCCCACTTCGCGAAACGGTCGGCGGTTTCACTTGGCCTTACCAGATATTGCACCGACGCGATGAAATTGATGAAGAAAAGAAGAAAAGCTGTCCAAGCCGAGGGCGCGTGGTAATAGAAAATGCGCTGCACATCGCCCATGGTCTGCTCGGTGGGCGCAAGCACTAATGCAGCATAAGTGGCATACGCCAGTAAGAGCGCGGTAAGACCGGCGAGGATGAAAAAAGTGCGGTTCATGCTTCGTTCATTCAGCGTGCAAGACCGTGGGAAAGAGCAACAAGCTACCTGTAGTAAACACCAGATTATAGGTGGCAAGCAATACGATCCAGAATAGTGCTGGATCGTCGCCGGTAAGAATCGCAGTGGTGCCGTTCACCATGCCAATGATTGCTGGAATGGAGATAGGAAACAGCAACAGCGGCAGCATGATTTCGCGGCTACGCGTGCGCAGCGACATGGCGGCAAAGAAGGTGCCATTCACGACGAGGGCCCAAGTTCCTAGCGCGACGAGCAAAAGCAATTGCGGGAATGAACCAATGACGCGCAAATTGTAAAAAATCACGAAAAGGGGGGCCATCAACATTTCCAGCACGGCGACAAAAATGAAGTTGCCAAATGCTTTGGCGAGAAATAAAGCATTCGGTGGGGCTGGCGAAACACGGAAGCCGTCCAAGACTTGATTGCGCAATTCCCGCGCCCAGGTTTGATTCAACGCCACCACGGCGGCAAAGAGAAATGCAACCCAGATCAGCCCACCGGCGATATGGCGGGATTCTTCGGCGGTCGGGTCGAAGGAAAAACTGAAAATCACTACGACCAGCAGTGCAAAAAATAACATCGCATTGATGGCGTCTTTCGAGCGCCATTCGAGGCGCAAGTCTTTGACGAGCGTGGCGCGCATGATGCCAGAGGGCTTACTCATTCGTGATTCCCTCGGCTAGCGTTCGCGTTCGAGTAACGATCTGCCCGGAGTCCATCCAGATAAATTCATCAGCCGTTCCATCAAGCAAAGATGCCTGGTGGGTTACGACGAAAATCGTCTTCCCCTCCGTGCGCAGGCGGGTGAGCAACTCCACCATTTCGCGCCCGGAGCGCATATCCACGTTCGAAAAAGGTTCATCGAGCAGCAAGACTTTGGGGTTATTTAATAACGCGCGGGCGAGTGACATCCTCTGCCGCATGCCTTGCGAATATTGACCGACGGGACGCGTGAGCGTGGGCTCGAGCTTGACGGCGCGAATGAGTTCTTCGCAGCGCTTTTCGTCAGTAATCCCATAAAGTTTGCCGAAGTAGCGCAAGTTCTCCATGCCGCTCATTTCCTCGTAGAGCAGCGTGGGATGGGCCATGTAGCCGAGTTCGGCGCAGACTTGGCGGGGCGTGCCGCCGAGAATTTTGATGGTTCCGCGTGTGGGCTGCGCAAGCCCGGCAAGAGAACGCAACAGGGTCGTCTTCCCCGCTCCATTGTCGCCGAGAATGGCATAGATTTTCCCGGCGAAAAATTCAGCAGCCACCCCGCGCAAAGCGGCGAAGCGGCCGAAGTGCTTGATCAGTCCGGCAATGGAGATGATGGGTGCAATCTGCGCTGAAGAGTTGGCGGCCACGACAAGTGAAGATAGCCTAAGTGAAGTAGGAAGTCCAAGCAGCTTCAGGTATTGGATATGGTTGAAGGCAACCGCTTACGAGCATTCCGCAGAGTTTCAGAGGGCTTCTCGCCAAAAAAGACGTGATAGTCCACAGCAAAGCGCCCAAAATGAAGAAAGCCCCATTGCGCTGCAGCAGCCGTCACGGTTGTATTTTCGTCGCCTCGCAAGAGGGATGCGCGCACCTGGTTCATTCGCAATTGCTTCAAAAAAGTCATCGGTGTGCAGCCGCGCATTTTTTGAAAGCTGTGTTGCAGTGTCCGCGAGCAGATACCGGCCGCGGCGCAAATATCTCCCAGTGAAATAGGAAGATGCGCATTGGCGAGCATGTACTCTTCCGCGATACGGACCTGCCAGGGACCCGCCTGACTATATCTGCTGAGCAACCGCGTATAGTTATGTCTCTGTGCGTTAAGCAGCAGACTGGAGAGACCATCTTCCAGCACTGGGATGGTTAGTTTTTGGTACGTTTGCTCGGGTTTGCTCAGTTCTCTACAAAAGCGAATCGCCAAGTTGCGAAACCGCTGTCCGGCTTCAGTGGTCATATCAAACGAGGGTTGGAAAACTAAAGGAGCACTCACCGGCCGACCCATCATGTTTGCTAATTCTTTTGTGAGATGATCACGGTCAAATCTCAGGAACAAATTTTCGAAATATTCAGGTGTCCGGACCTGACTTGGCTGCAAGGGAGATTGCACCAAACTCACTTCTGCATTGACAGCCACAGGCGTTCCACCTGTCCCTACTGCTATATCCACTTGATTCTTCATTCCCATAACCAAAACATAAGAATCGTCGGGCGTGCACGCATGTACTTCTGTCAACCCAGCGGTCCGGACATATGACACGTGCACTCGTGAACTTTTCGCTACGTAGACCTGGGTTGAAAAAGGCGTCCGTTGTGACATCGCTTCGGACTGATAAGGAATAGCGGTGTGGGCAAGCAATGACTCAGCTTGAGCAGGATCTTTCGTTGCTAGAACCAAATTGCTCGAGAGGAAGGTTTCCATCCGGAGGAAATCACCCAACTAAATTTAAGAGAGTTCTTACGTTAGTTATGACAGCAGCTTACCTAAACACTAGCGTTCGCCACACCGCGTTTCAAGGAAATACTGGCCAAATCGCACTTTCAATTGCGCAATGTGGATATTAAATCGTTTCTGGACATGAAAATTTACTCCTACGTTCCTGCCAATTGCGGGAACTGGATTGCCCCCCACCGCCTTTTCAGCGAACTTCAAGAGTAAGCGCTTATCCACGAAAACCACTTTCAGAATCTTGTAAACGAGCAAGAGGGCCAATGTTTCTTTCCGATAAGAAAAAGTACGAGCTGAGAGAATGGGGCCGTTATGAAGTGCAGGTTCGGGTAAAAATCACGATACCCAACGAAGGTAATGCAATCTGGTACGGCCAAACCTTGGACATCAGTAAGGGAGGATTGAGAATTTTTGTTCCCCGAGAATTGGAGAAAGACGCAATCGTAATTATGGAATTCTCACTGCCATATTCCTGGAAAAACATAGAGATTCGTGGCGTCGTCAGGAATCGAAACAGTTTTACTTATGGAGTCGAATTCGTCGAACCAACATCGCACCAGCAACAGATCATCTTCCGGGTTTGCAAAACTCTGGAGTTGTTGCAATAAGCGCTTAATCAATGACCGATAGAACAAGAGCACTCAATCTCGCGCTTTGGACCGATCACCCTGTGTTCGGATACATCGGCCGGCAAAGGGTAGTTTGGGTAGCCGGAGCACGAGACACTATCGGGTGTTACTGCAAGACTCCGTGGGGTGAGTGGTATGACTTGACGCGATGCGGAGTTGTTGGCGGAAGTCCAATGCTGGTTGCCAATGAAGATTTTATAAAAGAACTCAACACCGCCACGGAAGACAGTTGCTACATTGTAACCGCTTCGTTTCTCAGCACTTAAATGCGGTGCTCCACCCTGCGCATTTCAGGATTGATAAACTTGTTACATGCCTGCCTCGAATGCCACCCAGCGCTTCTCTTCTAAAGTTGAAAATTATCGAAAATACCGACCAACCTATCCCGTTGAGGTCATTGATCTCCTTCGCCGCGAATGTGGACTGACGCGCAGCTCGGTCATCGCTGACATCGCCTACGGCACTGGCATTTTCACCAAATTGCTGCTCGACAATGGAAATCCAGTGATCGGGGTCGAGCCCAACGCCGCCATGCGTCAGGCGGGAGAAGAGTATCTGGCGGAGTACAAAACTTTTCGCAGCGTGGACGGAACCGCTGAAACGACAAATCTCGATGACCACAGCGTTGACCTGATTACGGCAGCGCAGGCGGCGCACTGGTTCGATTGTGACAAGGCCAAGAAAGAATTTCGTCGAATTCTAAAACCGCAGGGGTGGGTTGTGTTGCTATGGAACATGCGCAGCCTCGACGCAACACCCTTTGCCCGCGATTACGAACAAGTTCTGCTGACTTATGGCACGGACTACAAAGAAATTCGACATGACGAGAAGGAAGCGAAAATAGCCGGTGAATTTTTCGGAGACAAGGCCAAATACAAAGTCTTCCCCTGGCGGCAGGAATTTGATTATAAGGGTCTGGAGGGGCGCATGTTGTCGTCGTCCTACGTTCCGCAGGCCGATCATCCTCGATATTCCGCAATGCTCGCCGACCTGAAGAAAGTCTTTGACAAGCATCAAGTCAAAAACCAGATTCCCTTCGATTACGAGACCCAGGTTTTCTACGGACAAATCTCATGAGCAATAACGACGGCAAGAACGCTGAGAAGTCTTTTCACATGACCCCGGAAGAGTTTCGCCGTCATGGCCACGCCGTCATTGACTGGATCGCCGACTATCGCGCGAATGTCGAAAAGTATCCAGTGCTGTCGAAAGCCAAGCCGGGAGAAATTCGCGCGTCTCTGCCGCAGAATCCTCCGGTGCAAGGCGAAGCTTTCTCGAAAATTCTTGGCGACCTCGAAAAACTGATTCTGCCCGGGGTGACACATTGGCAGTCGCCGAACTTCTTCGCCTACTTCCCTTCGAATTCGTCCGAGCCAGGCATTCTCGGCGATCTGCTTTCCTCCGGACTGGGTGTGCAGGGCATGTTGTGGGCGACGAGTCCCGCATGCACGGAGCTGGAGACCCATGTTCTCGACTGGCTGGTTCACATGCTTGACCTGCCCAAGAAATTTCTTTCGAGCAGCGCGGGCGGCGGGGTCATTGAAGATACGGCATCCAGCGCAACGTTGTGCGCGTTATTGGCAGGGCGCGAGCGGGCAACTGGATATGCCAGCAATCAACGCGGATGTTACGGCAAGTTGGTGGCATACACATCCACGCAAGCACATTCGTCCATCGAGAAAGCTGCGATGATCGCCGGGATTGGCCGCGAACATGTCCGGCTCATTGAAGTGGATGAAAATTTCGCCATGCGGGCCGACAAGCTCGCGGCACAAATTGACGCCGACCGCCGCGCCGGATTGGTTCCGTTTTTTGTCTGCGCCAGCGTGGGCACAACTTCATCGAATGCGATGGATCCGGTGGAAGAGATTGGCAAGATTTGCCAGAAAGAAGATCTCTGGCTGCATGTGGATGCCGCCATGTCAGGAACGGCGGCTCTGTGCCCGGAGTTCCGCCACATTCATCGCGGCGTGGAACTGGCAGACAGCTACACCTTCAATCCGCACAAGTGGATGTTCACGACTTTCGACTGCAACTGCTTTTATGTCGCTGACCGCAAGGCGCTGATTCAGACGCTGAGCATTCTGCCGGAATATCTGCGCAATCAGGCGACGGAGTCGGGCTCGGTGATTGACTACCGCGATTGGCAGATTCAGCTAGGACGGCGTTTTCGTTCGCTGAAGTTGTGGTTCGTCATCCGGCATTATGGCGTGGAGGGTTTGCAGCACCATATCCGGCAGCATGTTGCGCTGGCGCAGGAGTTTGTCAGCTGGGTTTCAGGCGACTCTCGTTTTGAAATTGCCGCGCCCGCGCCGCTGAATCTGGTTTGCTTCCGACATCGCGGCGGCGATGCAATCAATCAGGGCATTATGGACCGGCTCAATGCCAGTGGAGATTTATATCTCACGCACACCAAGCTGAACGGCAAGCTCACGCTGCGTTTGTGCGTTGGAGCAACGCGGACTGAGCGCAGGCATGTGGAGCGGGCGTGGGCGCGGATAAGGGAGGAAGCGGGAAAGCCTAGGAGCAGTGCCCACACGTAATGCTGGTAGGGTTAACTCACAGCCAGAAAGCATCAAAATTTGCGAACCTTTATCTCGTCGCCGGAAAAATGCTTAGAGAAGTAATTCCAGTGTATTGTCCGTTCAGCGTGGTAGTGCTCAGCTCAGACAAGGAGCCATCTTGGTTGATAGTGAATACGCCGATTTGATTTGGGTATTCCGCCATGACGAGTGTGCTGCCTGTCACGGCAATAGCTGCATCAGATTTGGTCTGAAGTATTTCTGTTGCGTTCGATATGGTAATTTTGAAAGGGTTTTCAGTGAAGTTCGTAGTTACCATACCATTGCCCATCCCGAAATACAGATTTCCTGACCCGGCATAACCGCTCGCGCCGAGAAAGGGAACGTTATTGCCGCCCACACGCTCGGGGTTCTTCAGATACCATGATCGTGGCTCGACGAATCCGTGATTTGTAATCCGAGCGGTAAAAGACGTTGGCTCCGGCGCATTTCCGCCGTCGTACTCTCCAGCAACGATTACGAATTTGTTGTCCTTAGTAATATCCAAAGCCCCAAATTCACAGTCTCCAGCTTGACAGAAAGTGAGTGAACCGACAGAAGCGAGATTGCCGCTGTCACGATCGATTGAATACATCAACAGTTCCGCACCGCCGACTCCTGCGGTAACTATAAGCGCAGCGCCATTGGGGGTGACTCTAAGGAACCCACCTCCTGAAACTGCGTAAGCATTTATGAGTGTAAGAGAACAGTCCGCGTTTACTGACCACGCTCCTATATTATTCGTGTCACTATAAGTCGCGTAAAGGTATTTCCCATCAGGTGTAAGCGCGAGTGAGCCACCCTGAAAACTTGCATTGAGAGAAGCGTCCGCATAATTACCGACTTTTGCGTAACCAGTCGCTTTTGAGAACGCCGCAATGTCGCTACCGGCAAACGAACCAGAATCTAGCGCGAATATGCAAGCAGCCTCCGGACTAATTGCCTGTTCTATATTTGCGAAATAGATTCTTGAGAAGTGATTCCCTAATCCGGACCCGCCCGTTTCTAGAGCGGTAACTTTGCTTAAGGTCCCATTTTCAGTATTGAGGGCGAACACGGTCAGGGCATTGTTGTACAAGCTGTCATTGTTCGCAATCACATACTCGTTCGACGCGGCTGCGAGCGAACAATAAGCAAGGCAGACCATCGCTACTGCACAAATCGAAGCGGATGTTTTCATTTCTAAATGCTCATTTCTGGGGGAAGAGCAATTGAATCTAGCAGCCCACCATAGCCGGAAACTACAACCTTGGCAATAGAGACTTTCGGCCTACAAATAGAGAAGGGTGTCGACAACGCAGCTTCCTCAATGCTAAAGCGGATTCGGAATGACAAGATGGTTGGGATAGTGACGCTACACGCGAGATTCTTCGCCGCGATAAAAAGCGCGGCGGCTCGGAATGACAATGTGGTTAGGGCTGAAATAAGCTATCGAACTACGCGCCACCTCGGCGGATGAGGACATCCGCACCCAATGCTTATTTTTTAAACAGGCTGGAGTGGCTGGCAACGCAGAGCCACTTGCCGCCGTCGTAAATCCAGGTATCGGTAAAGCGACCGACGTGGTCATATTGCTGGCCGCTGAACGACCCGCGCGAGTGGTACGTGCCGACCACAATCGCCGTGTCCCGGTACAACATGACTTTAACGTCTTTGATGGAAAGTTCAGCTGACTTGAATTTCGGATTGTCAATGTCGGCGAGAAACTTGGCGCGGTCACTGACTTCGCCGTCAAATTCAGTGTTCACAAAGTGGTCGCCGATGAGGCCTTCGAGCGCGTGCGGGTCACGATGCACCTGCGCGTCATTCCATAGATGCTCAAGCACGAGCAGTCTGCTTTCCTGATCTTTATTTTCCCCGGTATTTTGGGCGGCGGTGAAGGCAACGGCGCACAGCAAAAACGAAAACAGAATACTGGTTCGCTTCATCATGGTCGTTCTCGGCTCTCTTTCGATTCGTATTCGTTTTTTGCGGGAAACAGGGTCCGCATTTTTCTTTACGCGGGGAAAGCATCTCAAAAAATTGTTATTGGGCAGAAATGTAGCAGAGTGTGACCTGAAGTTCCATAAGAATTGTGGGGTATGTGGCAAATCAGTCACGGGCAGGAGTGGAAAATTTTGGCAGGACGCAATGGAAAGAGTTGATTTTGGATGCGGGCCAAACGCGCGATTTCGCGCGCGGCCCGCTCAGGATAACAAAGTATTACGGGGCTTCGATCAGTTCCATCTTCCCATCACGCGTGCGGTGGAGCACCATGACCTTGCCTTTGGGATCGCGGAAGACGAAAACGTCGCGGTCGCGGAAGTGGGCTTCTTTAATCGCCTCTTCCAGCGTCAGAGGCCGTATGGAGACAGCATCCTCGGTGCGCACAAGGTGGACTTCTGTAGTTTTCGCCACGGCGGGAAATTTGTGTACGACCACCTCGACCGCAGTGGACTCTTCCAGGCCAACCGCTGTGGTCAATGAAGCTTGCGAAGCCTCGCCATTCCACTTCTTGGGACTGGGGATTGAGTGGTTGTGGCGGGTTTTCGTCCGCCATTTCGTTTTGTATTTGACCGCCTGCTTCTCGAGATGATCAAGGGCTTCGTTGACCGCAATGGTCATATCATTCGCCTGCGCCAGGGCGACCAGCGGGCCGTTGCGCGGGGTAATGGTGATTTCGGCTTTGTGGCGGCGCTTTTCGACGGCCAGCGTCACCTTGGTTTCAAATTTATCGCGCAGGATTTTTCTTATTTTGGCGAGGCCGGATTCGACGTCTTTCCGGATGGCGGGGGTAATTTCAAATTTTCTTCCGGTGTACTCTACATTCATCAGCGCCCTCCTAAAAATTCAATATGTTTGATTCGGGCACAGCATAACCGGTACTGCTCGGGTTTTAGGTTTTTTTGACGCGCCGTTGATGGGTGCTGGGAATGCGCATGTCCTCGCGGTACTTCGCCACCGTGCGGCGCGTCACCTGGATTCCCTGCGATTGCAGGATGCGGGTGATTTGCTCGTCGGTCAGCGGACGGCTTGGATCTTCTTCATCAATCAGCTTCTTGACCCGGCGTTTGAGAATCAGCAACGAAGTGTTGCCGCCCTCGGGGCCGTTGACGCTCTCGCTGAAGAAGTAGCGCAGTTCAAACACTCCCTGCGGCGTATGGACGTACTTATTGGCCACCGCGCGACTGACGGTGGAGGGATGGACGCCGATTTCTTCGGCCACCTCCTTGATCATCATGGGAAGTAAATGGTCAATGCCCCTTTCCAAAAACTCGGGCTGGCGCGTAACGATGGAGTAGCAGACTTTCATGATGGTCTGCTTGCGCTGCTCGATGTTTTTGATAAGCTGCATGGCGCTCTTGTAGCGCTCTTTTACGTAATTGCGTGTATCTTTGTCATTGCCCTCGCGGCTGAGCAAGCGTTTATACGCGGGATTGAGACGAAGCTGTGGAACATCCTCGTCATTCATCATCACCAGCCAGTCTTCCCCGTGCTTCACGAAAGCGACGTCGGGTTCGATGAGGCGAGGCGCAGTTTTGTTGTACTGCTGGCCGGGGCGCGGATCGAGCGTGCGAATGTAATCGAGTGCCTGTTGCACAGCTTCTGGTGTCCGGTTCAGGGCTCGCGCGATTTCCTTAAGCTGCTTGTTCTGCACCGCGCGCAAGTGCTGGTCCACAATCGCGATGGCATCGGTAATGACTTGTGCTGTCTCTTCGCTATGGCCATTGCCATTTTTGTGCGACGTCAACTGCTGTTGATGGTAGCGCAGTTGATAAAGCAGACATTCGCGCAGATCGCGGCAGGCGATGCCCGGTGGATCGAGCTGGCGCAAAATTTCAATGGCCTCATGTAAATCGGCCAAAGTGTAATTCGGCTTGAATTGGGGCGCGGGCGCTTTGGCCGGAGCAGCGGCGGCGGACATCTCTCCGCCAGCGGAATGGCTCAAATTCAAATTACTGTTACTGGCTTCCGAAGCCGCCGCAGGCGCATGGACTTCGTTGGCACGAGCGTCATAATTCGGGGCCAGTGTGCTTAAGGAAACGAAATCTGGCGAACCATTGGCAAGTTCTTCATCATCCGTGCCGGCAAGTTCCAGTGACGCGTCGAGCCCCAAAGCCGCGGCTTGTTTAACTACATTTTCCGCGACGGCGGCATCGGCCTCCGGAGGAGCTGGCGGGGCCGACCCCATCAATTCTTCGTCACTGGCGATGAGATATCCGTCTTCGCTAAGGTTGCCGATGACGACTTCCGCTGCTTCGCGAACTTCCGGCCGAGTGGAAATCGAACCAAGTTGCCAGATGAGATGGTCGGCAAGATTGCCGGGCTTGCTCAGAAAATTTTCAAACGAAGGCCGCTCGATGTCTTCCATCTCACCCGGGCTGCGGTAGCCGGGGTCGAGATATTCCTGAAAGAACGAGCCAAAATCAATTTCTTCAAAGGGATCTTTGTTTTCAACGGCGGCAACGGTGTTTTCTTCGGGAGCCGGACGGTCACGCTCTTCTTCCTGCCGGCCAACATCGTCAATCAATGGAATCGAGTCTTCCAGTTCCTCAAGGACAGGGTTTTCCACCATTTCGGCGGTAATCATGTCGCGCAATTCAAGCTTGTTCAGGGCCAGAACGCTGACCATCTGGACGAGTCCAGGGGTCAGTATCTGCCTCTGTGAAACCTTCAAATGCAGCCTGGGTTGCAATAGCACCATTCGAACCAGATTCTCCCGAAACTCTGTTACAGCAAAGTAATCAAAGTGTTAAGACTTCCGGTTCCCCGGAAAATCCGCCAAATCACGTTAAACCAGCGAAAAACTCTCGCCCAAATACACTTTTCGGACCTGCGCATCTCCCGCCAGCTGGCTGGGATTGCCGGAAGCCAAAATCCGCCCTTCATCAATGATGTAGGCGCGATCCGTGACCGCCAAAGTCTCCCGTACGTTGTGGTCCGTAATCAGCACGCCAATTCCGCTGGCTTTCAAATCGCTGATGATCTTCTGCAAATCCAGCACTGCAATCGGGTCAATGCCGGAAAACGGCTCATCCAGCAAAATAAACGCCGGATTGATGGCCAAAGCGCGCCCGATCTCCACCCTGCGCCGCTCACCGCCGGAAAGCGTGTATCCGCGATTCAAGCGGATATGCTCCAATCCCAGCTCATCAATCAACTTCTCCATCTTCTCCCGGCGTTCATGCCAGGAGATGGGCTGTGCTTCCAACACCGCCAAAATGTTCTCTTCCACCGTCAGCTTGCGAAACACTGAGGCTTCCTGCGGCAGATAGCTGATACCGTACTGCCGCGCCCGCAAATACATGGGCACCCCGGTGATGTCTTCACC
Organism: Terriglobia bacterium; assembly: GCA_021325035.1. Taxonomy (GTDB): domain Bacteria; phylum Acidobacteriota; class Terriglobia; order Terriglobales; family Acidobacteriaceae; genus JAJPHW01. The sequence continues at coordinate 321 of JAJPHW010000015.1, read as the reverse complement.
GTCCAGCAAAATGCGTCCGCTGTCTGGGGGGATCAAGCCGACAATCGTATAAAAAGTGGTGGTCTTACCAGCCCCGTTGGGACCCAAGAGGCCAACCACTTCGCCTCTCTCCACCCGCAAACTGATGCCATTTACAACGCGGCGACTACGGTAGGATTTGCCAATTTCGTCAGTGGCCAGTGTAGGCATTTATCGTGCCACTCGCGTCTCGGTGACGGCCGGTGTCGCAGAGTTTCCCTTTACCAGCACCCTATCATCGTGCCTATACAAAGTCAACGAAACGCCGGTAACTTGACCGTGTTCGGCATCAAAAATGCAAGG
>JAJPHW010000149.1 GCA_021325035.1 Terriglobia bacterium | reverse complement strand
TCGAGAACGGAGCTGAGTCCCTTGTGCAGATGAGGTACGTGATAGCCGCCGTCGAGATAGTTGTCCACGAAGACTTTCCAGTTGCAGGCGATGTCGTAGGTGCGCGAGTCGAAATAGTGAAGCTTAGCCACGCCGAGCGGAGCAACGCGCTTTACTAAACCTCCAAAGTAATTTGCAATACTTTCTGCCTTTGGATCTAGATTGACGAAGATGAATTTTTCCCAGATCTCGGTTTTCACAGGAACAAGGCCATTGTTTTGACGGTCAAAATTCTTTACGCCGTCAAATTCCGGCATGCCTTTGAGCGAGCCGTCGAGCCCGTAATTCCAGCCGTGGTATGGGCAATGCAGAATCGAGGCAATGCCGCAAGTTTCGGTCACGACGGCGGCGGCGTGATGGCGGCAAACATTGTAAAAGCCGCGCAAGACGCCATCATTTCCACGAACGACGACAATCGGCTCGCCCACAACCGTAAAAGTAACGAACTGACCCGGCTTTTCTACCTGGGCGGCGCGGCCAACCATTTGCCAGCTTTTGCTGAAGGCGGTTGCCATTTCTAATTCTGCGATGCGGGGATCAACATACCAGGAAGCGGGGATGGTGAATGCATCCGCGAGAGGAGCGTGGTCATCGTAGCTCGCAAGAATTTCTTTGATTGAACTGGACATGAACTATTGAATCCTCACTCGCCAATTATCCTTCATCTTTCATTTTTGCTTTTCGGCGCCGATAGCACGTTTCAACACATCAATGAATTGCGTGATGCGGGCCTCTTTTTTCTCGACGACGTTACCCTGGCGGCGAAACAGGCCCGGGTCGAGTTCTTCTGTCAAAAGCGCATCCTGAAAGCGTTCCATGGTCCAATCCAGAAATGAAACAATCATTTCCTGGTCCATGTCGGCCCGGAGTTCTTTGCGCTGCTGGCCGAATTTTACAAATGCCACGGTGCCGTAGGGATCTTCGGCTAGCAAAAAGCGGTTAATTTCCCGCTTAAGGGCAAGGTCAGTGCCGTAGTTACCGAGAAGTGACACCCGGTAGGGAATCCAATCTTCGCCGATGAGGTGTTCGGTGGAAGCCAGCCAGTAGCGCAAAACTTCGAAAAACCCCTTGGCTTGTACGTCCGCTGGAGCATCGAGGTAACGCGGAAAAGAGCGAACTGCTTTTTTGTAAGCTTCAAAAAACAACCCGTCTTTGCTGCCGAAGTGCTGAAAGATGGAACCCTTGGCAATGCCGAGTTCATCGGCAATATCGCCAACACGCGAAGCATGGTAACCATGCTCGGCGAAGTGACGCATTGCGGCGTCAACGATCCGCGAACGCTTGTTCTCGGATCGAGGACGCGGGGGCATGTTGCGATAGTGGGGAGGGGCCGTGACATTACTGCCGATTCCGCTCATATTGACCTCAAGTCAGAATACGATATCGAAAATGATTGACGATTTCAATTCAATTTTTATGAGGGCTAAGCTAATGTAGATGACGAGCTTTACAGAAATCATTGACTTAAAGTCAATCAATGACTTCCACGCCAAAACTATATGACGCTGTGGTCGTCGGCGGCGGCCACAATGGGTTAACTGCGGCTGCCTATCTTGCGCGCGCCGGTTTATCCACGCTGGTGCTGGAGAGGCGCGAAATCGTAGGTGGATGTTGCGTGACGGAGGAAATTGCTCCCGGCTGCCGCGTCTCGACCACTTCTTATATCGCCAGCATGTTGCGGCCGGAAGTGATTCAGGATCTGAATCTGGCCTCCCATGGATTGCGCATGGTGCCATGCGATCCAGCAATCCAGGTCCCATTTCCTGACGGACACGTTTTGCCCTGGTGGGCGAACCGGGACCGCGCGCAGGCTGAGTTCGCGAAAGTTTCTGCTAAAGATTCTGAAACATTTGTTCGTATGGACAACCGCCTGAAAAAACTGGCGCGATATCTGCAACCGTTTTTTCTTGAGCCACCGCCGGAAGTTGATATTGGCAGCATGGGTGGATGGACGGATCTGCTTCGCCTTGGAGCGCGATTTCGTGGAATCTCCAGCGATGAAATTGCTCAGCTGATTTCATTTCTAACCGGAAGTCTCGGCGAATTTCTCGATAACAACTACGAGTCCGAAAAAATTAAGACGATGTTTCTTGCCAACAACGTCTATGGCAAGCATGGCGGTCCTTATCAACCGGGGACGGCCATTGGCCTTCTGTTTCATCTATTGAGTGGCGGTGAGCACGAATTGCAAGGATTTTACGGTCATGTGATGGGAGGCATGGGTTCCATCACACAAGCGCTGGCATCTTCGGGAAAGAAACTCGGTGTGGAAATTCGGACATCGGCTTCAGTGGCAAAAATAGATGTTCGCAACGGAAGGGCGGTAGGTGTAATGCTGGAAGATGGAACAGAGATTCGGTCTCGTATGGTTCTCTCTAATGCCGACCCCAAACGCACCTTTCTCAAAATGGTCGGGGAGAGAGAACTACCAACGGAATTCGTGCATTCTGTCCGCAGCATTAAGATGGATGGCCCTTGCGCCAAAGTGAATTTTGTCTTGAGCGAAGAACCAAGATTTACAGGGACTTCGCCCACGGCTACTCCACTCGAAAGAACTTTCTATACGTTGGTACCTTCGCTCGAATTCGCCGAGCGTTGCTATGACATCGCAAAATTTGGCGAAATTCCAGAGGAGCTTTGGGTGGATTGCGTGATTTCTTCGAACGCTGACGATTCCCTTGCGCCTGCAGGCAGGCACATTCTGACTTGCTTTGTGCAATACGTACCGTATCGCTTGCGCGATGGCAATTGGGATGAGAAGCGTGAGCTATTGGGCGATCGCGTCGTCAAGAAAATTGCGGAGTATGCGCCGAATGTTCCGAACTCGATCATTGCCCGCCAAGTCCTGACTCCGCTCGATCTCGAACGAACTTACGGATTGACGGAGGGCAATATTTTTCATGGAGATTTGCGGCTGGAACAGTTGTTCTTTATGCGTCCAGTTTCCGGATGGTCGCAATATCGAACGCCGATTGATGGTCTTTATTTATGCGGAGCTGGTGCGCATCCCGGCGGTGGAGTTACAGGGGCGCCTGGCCATAACGCTGCGCACCAGGTTTTACGCGACTGGAAAAAAGGGAAGTTCCGAGGCGCGGCATGAGCGAAAAAATGCTACCAAAAGCCGCTGATATCGTGATTATTGGCGCAGGGGTGATGGGTGCCTCGATTGCATTTCATCTAGCGAAACGCGGCGCAAAAAGGATCGTCATCCTCGACAAAGACCATGTTGCGCACGGTGGTAGTGGACGGAGTTCGGCATTGATTCGAATGCATTACAGCTACCCCGCAGAAGTGAAGCTCGCGCTGATTAGCTTGCGGATGTTTGAAAACTGGAAAGAAATTGTCGGAACTCAGGGGGATTTTCGCAAGACGGGGTTTGTGCGCATTGTTGCTCCACATGAAATCGAGCTACTCAAGAGAAATGTAGCAATGCAGAAAGAACTCGGCGTGAACGTTGAGTTGATTGATCGTCAGGAATTGCAAGGACTCGAACCCGATTGGAAGGTTGACGAAATCGAACTCGCCGCCTATGAGCCTGACTCGGGATATGGAGATGGGGCCGGGGTTGCCAACGATTTCCTCGAACGAGCGCGAGAGATGGGTGTGCACTACTCGTCTCGAAATCAGGCTATCGCATTTCGCTTGAAGGGTGAGCATGTTAGTGGCGTAACAACGGAGCACGGAGACATTGATGCTCCCATGGTTGTGGCGGCAACTGGTCCATGGTCGAAACCGTTGTTTCAATATGTCGGTTACGAATTGCCCATCGAAGCTGAATTTCATCAAGTTGCAATTTTGCGAAATCCGCCCAATATGAAAGGTAACGGTTGCGCTTGCATTGACTCCGGCACGGAAACCTACTTCCGGCCTGATGCCCACGACAAATTTTTGGTCGGAGATTTTTGGGGCGAGCGGCCAGTCAATCCCGATAATTTTCCGCAAAGAGCAACAGATGCGAGCCTCGAAGAGATGATTGAACGCACATGCCGGCGGATACCCAAATTGGAAAATGCGGAAGTGATGCGCGGCGTGACCGGTGTGTATGACATGACTCCCGATTCAAGGCCGCTATTAGGGGAAATTCCGGGAATCAACGGTCTTTATGTGTGTGCAGGTTTTTCGGGAATGGGATTTAAGATCTCGCCGGCCATTGGTCTTGTGATGTCGGAATTATTGCTGGATGGTTATGGAAAGACGTTAGATATAAGGGCTTTCCGGCCCAGCCGTTTTGCGGAAAATCAGCCGATTAAAGCGGAATACGAATACGCGGACGATGCATATTGAGGAGAGACGATGAAGAAAAAGGGAATACTTGAGCGCTTAAAGGAAGGCCCGGTATTGGGAGACGGCGGTTACTTGCTGGAGTTGGAAAAACGCGGATGGGTACGCGCGGGTCCGTTTACACCGGAAGTTGCATTGTTGCATCCTCATGCTTTGCGCGAATTACATACTGAGTTCCGCGAGGCTGGCACTGATGTCTTGCAGGCGCTTACGTTTTATGCCAGCCGCGACAAGTTGGCGACGGTCGGTCTTGAAAGCAAGATTGAGGAACTGAACCGCGCAGCCGTTCGTATTGCCCGTGAAGTTGCGGGCGATAAATGTTTGGTTGCTGGAAATCTCAGCCTGACATGGATGTACGAACCGGACAGCCCCTCTTCAGCCGATCGTGTGCGCAAAACTTTTGACGAGCAGCTTGCAGTGCAAGTTGACGAGGGCGTGGATTTCATTATCGGGGAGACTTTTTCCTGGCTTGGCGAAGCATTGATTGCCGTTGAGCGTGGCAAGAAGACGGGTTTGCCCGTGATGGTGACCATCTGTTTCGAGAACAAAGATGAAACCGCAGACGGCAAGACCGCCGCTGAGTCGGCAAAAGCATTGCTCGATGCGGGAGCGGACATTGTCGGCATGAATTGTCTGCGTCCGCCAGAGCATTTACTGGGGCCGATGGAAGAAATGCGGAAAGCCGTTGACGGTTATCTTGCATGCCAACCCGTCGGTTACCGTACACCGAAATCGAAACCGGACTTCACCAGTCTTCCTGAATTTCCCCTCGGGCTCGATCCTTTGCAACTTACGCGCAAAGAGATGGGTGATTATGCTGTCCGCGCGAAAGAAATCGGCATCAACTACATAGGTTCATGTTGCGGTTCGGTCGCGATTCACGTCCGCGAGATGGCGAGGGCTTTAGGCAAACTCGGCGAAGATGGCCGTGTTTGGAAAAAGGGCGGCGAAAAGCCGATGTCGGCTTATGAATATTACGATCATGACCGGATGACGGCCGAGACTGGGAAGAAATAGAACATAAACAAGAACAATCAACCCTTCCTTTTCTAAACGGGAAGGGTCTTTATTTTGGACGGTTGTCATTGGCCACAACGGTGGCGTACACTCGGCAGTTCTCAGGAGAAAAGAATGAAAACACGAAATGTGATTTGGTCATGGTTGTTGATCGGCTTGATAGCATTGCCTGCGGTCGCACAATACACAGATCCAGTCGCCGTCAACGACCTTGGCGGAGCGCAGGAATTTACCCGCCGTCGCGCGGATCTTGCCAAACAGCTTAAAACTGGTGTGCTGCTCTTGTTCGCCCGAAACACTCTGCCCGAGGCGAATCACTATAGGGAAGACAATGATTTCTTCTATTACACCGGTCTTTCCGATCCGGGTGCAGCGATGATCATGGATGTGGAGAGTGGCCGCACTGTGATCTTTGAACCCCAGCAGGCGCCGCGCGTGAAACAGGTCTATGGCGCCAACCTACTTTCGCTTACCGCTGACGAACAGGAAAAGATGGGATACAAGTCAGTTGTTCCCATCACGAATCTCGACAGCTATCTGTCATTTATTTTGGGCAAGGAAACCGATCTTTGGTTGCGGCTGACGTTTGCAGATAAAGCCGACGGTGCTCGCGGGGAAGTTGGCCGTGACTACGCGGATGAATACAATGCGCCCTATGGCGATCCGACGCCGGGGGATCGCGCTGCTTTTCAAAAATTGGCGTTGCGATATCCCGCGGCACATCAGCGCGACGTAACACCCTTCATTGACGATATGCGAAATATCAAAACTCCTCAGGAAATCACTGTTCTCCGGCGCAATGGCGCTTTGAGCGCAGAGGGGTTGAAGCAGGCTATGGCTCATGCGAAGCCGGGAATGTATGAATATCAAATTGAAGCGCGGGCGGACTATGTTTTCCGGGATGGAGGCGCAACCGGCTGGGCGTATCCCGCAATTGTGGGCACAGGAAAAAACATCAATACGTGGCACTATTTCAACGATCGCAACCAGATTCCAGAGAACGCTTTAGTGGTCTTTGATTTTGCTGCCGATTTTGACCACATGGCGATGGACATCACGCGCACTTTCAACATCAGCGGCAAATTTACCCCTGAGCAAGCCAAATGGTATGCCGTGGATTTGGAGTCGCAGAAAGCATCCATTGCAATGTTGAAACCCGGAAATACCTATGAACAGGCCGCCGACGCTGGTAAAGACGTTTTCACCAAAAATGGCATTGATAAACAGTGGTACGGTTTCCCCGGACATTTTGTCGGTCTCGCCACCCATGATGTGAAGCGTCCCACCGGGCCGATTAAAGTTGGGCAGGTGGTCACCATCGAGCCGATTGTCGAATTTCCGGAGAAGCAGATGCACTTCCGCGTGGAAGATACAATCTTAATTACTGATAGTGGGCCGGAGATTCTGTCTTCGGGCGTAGTAAAAGAGATGTCCGATGTCGAAAAGTTGGTTGGCAGCGCCAAGTAGCATCCACTTAAGAAAGCATGCGACCAAGGCAAGCCTAAGCAGGCTTGCCTTTTTCTACTGGAAACGCATCTTCAAGGCGTATAACCTAATCGCGTAGCAAACATGTAAGGAGTCCATTATGCGAAAAGTGATCATGGTTGTCGGGATTCTCGTGGTTCTCGTCATCGTTGCTGTTGGTATATTCCTCGCCACTTTTGACGTGAACAGCTACCACGCTCAAATTCAAGACGCTTTGCAACAGCAATTAGGCCGAAGCGTGAAGCTCGGCAACATGAGCCTGGGAATTTTTCCATTGGAATTTAAAGTGCAGAATATTGTGATCGCCGAGGACCCCAAATTTGGCGCAGTGCCCTTCGTGCAGGCGAAAGAGTTGGATGTCTCCGTCCATTTGCTGCCATTGCTGCACAAAGACGTCGAAGTGGACTCGATCAGCTTGCAACGGCCAGTCGTTGAATTGATCAAGAGCAAAGAAGGCGTCTGGAACTTTGCCTCCATTGGCGCAAATAAACCGAAAGCGGAATCCTCCTCGTCGTCCTCGGGTGAGTTTTCTCTGAGTAAATTGATGATTCAAGACGGCCAGGTTGCATTGACCGACCGTGAAGCTCCGAGCCCCCGCAGCGTGTACGACCACATTGACCTTACACTGGAAGATTTCGCTCCCAACAAACCATTTTCGCTTGATTTGTCTGCGCGCCTGCCCGGTGGAGGGTCGCAAGAAGTGCGTTTGCAAGGCAAAGGCGGCCCCATTGCAACGGAACCTGCGGCCACGCCATTTCAAGGAAATTTGACGTTAAAAGATGTGCAGATTGCCGGCTTGCAAAAGTTTTTGAATTCGCCCGCATTGGTGGGAACGGATGGCGTGCTATCGGGTGAGACGAAAATTAGCAGTTCCGCAGCCAAAGCTGCGGCCTCCGGATCGATGACCTTAAAGAACGCCAAGCTCCATGGAACGGAAGTCGGCTATCCGATTCAAGCTGATTATGACGTAAGCGACGATTTGCGCAACAACATCATCACAGTCAACAACACAACGATCAAACTTGGCTCTACTCCTTTCAACATCAACGGTACCGTGAACACTAAGCCGACTCCGGCGCAGATTGATCTGAATCTGAAAGCAAACAATGTGGCAATTGCAGAATTGATCCAATTGGCGGCAGCCTCAGGGCAGGCTTTTGCTCCGGGCATGAAAGTCGCTGGCAACGTAACTGCGAACATCAACGCAAAAGGTGCGGCCGATAAACCGGCCCTGAACGGCAGTGTGAACGGGCGCAATATCCAAGCTAGTGGGAACGGGATCGCCTTACCCGTGCAGGTTCCGGCCATCGATTTAGCATTGACGCCTACGGACATTAAATCGAACAACTTCAACGTCATTTCCGGTGGGACAACGGTGAATGCGCAGTTTGCCTTGGTGCAGTATCTCGCCAAGAGTCCGAATGTGGATTTCACGATGCACGCGGCGAATGCTCAACTTCCGGCGATTCTTTCCATTGCGAAAGCGTATGGAGTTACTGGGCTGAACAACGTGAACGGGCAGGGCACCGTGAACCTGGATCTGCGCGCTGTGGGGCAACTGGCTACAGCTTCGCAAGCAGAATTAGCGAAGGCCCTGAATGGCACTATGAAAATCGCGCTGAACAACGTGCGTTATTCCGGTGTTGATATCGATCATGAGTTTGCAAAGATCGCCGATATTAAAGGCAGCAGTCAAACCGATAAGGGATATACCGATATTTCCAAAGTTACGGGCGATGTGCTCATCAAGAGCGGCGTTGCGCAGACGAGCAATTTGCAGGCCCTCTTAAACTTGGGAAATATAGGGGCGACCGGCACGGCGAACCTGGCCGACCAAGCGCTAAACATGAAGGTCACCGCTGTGTTAACCAAGCAAACCGCACAGAGCATCGGCGGCGTCGGCGGGTTGATGTCCACCGCGCTTAGCAATAGCCAGGGTGAGTTAGTAATTCCTGCAATCGTGACTGGAACATTTCAGCATCCGCACTACGCACCAGATTTGCAGCAGATCGCGCAGATGAAACTCAAAGGCCTGATGCCGAACTTCAACAATCCTTCCCAGGGCGTTTCTGGATTGCTAGGTGGACTGCTGGGGCAAAAAAATAACACGACCGGCGCGCAAAACAATCAGCAGCAAAATAATGCTGTGCAGCAATTGATGGGGGTTTTCGGAAAGAAGAAATAGGCTTAAGCGTTTTGTGTGGCCGCTGCCGTTTGGTTTTTGGCAGCGTAGCGACGCAGTGCGAGATCCACAATTTCACCGATGAGTTTGGTGTAATTCCGGCCCGACTCTTTGGCAGCCATGGCGAACTCATGCTTACTTGAAAGCCACGGATTCGGATTGGCTTCGATCACATAAACTTCGCCTTTTGTGGAAAGCCGCATATCAATGCGCCCGTAATCACGCAACTTCACCGCTTGGTAAGCGGCCATCGCCGTATCCGTGAGTTTAGTCGCTGTTTCTTCATCAAGGTCTTTCGCAATGGCTGACTTTGTCAGCTTGTGCGCGTCGGTATCCTTTTCAAACTTCACATCATAGCTTGCGATCTTAGGGATGCCCTTCGGCAATTTCGACAAATCCAACTCAACAAGCGGCAGAGATTCGGCGTATTCGTAGCTGCCAAGAAGGGCTCCGTAAATTTCGCGGCCTTCAATATATTCTTCAATCAAAGCTGGGCAATCGAATTCATCTTGAATGTATTCGATGCGTTCCATCATCTCTTTAATGCTGTCCACAACCGCGCCGGCGTCTATGCCGATGGAGCCGTCTTCCCATAACGGTTTTACGATCAACGGAAATTTAATGTCGTGCGCGTGATCAATTTTCCCGCGATAGGAAGTTGCGAAATAGGGGCTGCGAATGCCATGAAATGCGAACAATTTTTTGGCCAGCGCTTTGTCCTGCGCCAGCAGGCAAGCATGCGGCCCGGCTCCTGTGTAGGGAAGGCCGAGCAGATCAAGATAGGCGGCGATGTTCATGTCTTTGGTGTCATCGCCGGCATAAGACTCTGTCAAGTTGAAAACCAGATCGGCGCCGCACTTCGCCAACGCAAGTAGAGATTGCGTTCCGCCTTCGAGCATGTGATAAAACGGGTCGTGCCCAAGCTTTTCCAGCGCTTGAAAGATTTCCTCGCGGTCTTCGATTTCCTTTTCTTCTTTTACTTCTTTATTCTTGCGGCGGCCTTTGGGTTGTGGCGCTTCCTCTACGAGTTCCTCAATAAACGTCGGGTCTTCCCAGTTGTCATAAAGAATCGCAATTTTCAGTTGACGGTTCATGGCAGCACAAACTTTCCACGCGCCATGTGGCTCATCGCCAGCGCTGTTGCGTATGCGGTGACGTTGGCAAGGTGTTCTTCTTCCCGTTCTTTGTCGGCAAAAAGCTGCAATTCCCCGATACGTTTTTC
>JAJPHW010000138.1 GCA_021325035.1 Terriglobia bacterium | reverse complement strand
GCTCCGCCAAGTTGCTGTTGGCAATACGTAACAGCGTCAGGATAGCTGTATGTGGCTGAGTTCGGGCTTCCATCTGGATTGGCAATTGGGAACGAAGGGCTGGCGAGGGAGACGGTTACAGGGCTGTCGGTTACGCCGGGGTTGCCAACTTTGTCGCGAATGCCTTCATAGTTGAAGAAGTAGAACCATTTATCTTTTTTGATGGGGCCGCCGATGGAAGCTCCGAATTGGTGAAGAAGAAGAGCCGAAACCGGGCTTGGCGCGGGGTCGAAATAATTGCGGGCATCAAAAGCGCTGTTGCGATGAAAGTAGTAAGCCGTGCCGTGAACTTTGTTGGTGCCTGATTTCAGCGCCATGTTAACGACGACACCAGGCTTGGCGCCATAGTCGGCCGACGGACCTTCCTGCGTATTGAATTCCTGAATGGCGTCGAGAGGCAAAATGCTGGCTGGAGTTCCTGAGATACCGGCGTCATTGACCACCGTTTCGCCGTAGTAGGCATCGTTATCGTCCGCGCCGTCTATGAAAAAATTGTTGTCGTCCGGGCGATTGCCGTTGGAAGTGACCGAGTGAAATCCTCCACCGGGCACACGCTGAACGCCGGGATTCAACGGCAGCAAATTTTGAAAATCGCGGCCTTGCAATGGCATTTCGTTGATGGCTTTGTTGCTGATGACGCCGTTCAACGCAGTGTCAGTTGTATCCACGAGAGCCTGCTCGCTGGTGACTTCTACGGTTTCTGTTGCTGCGCCCGGCGACAGTTTCAGATTCACGCGGGTATCGCGCGAGACTTCCAGGATTGCAGAACTTTCGACTTTTTTAAATCCAGTTGCCTCGGCAGAAACCGTGTACGTACCGGGGTCGAGAGCAGGCGCAACATAATCACCTGCGCCGTTAGTGGTGAGACCACGGCTTACCCCAGTTGCTCGATTGGTGATCGTTACCTTGGCCCCGGGAACAACCGCGCCCGATTGATCTGTGATCGTGCCCAAAATTCTGCCTTGCGAAGTTTGGCCGCATAGAAAGATCGAGTTCCCCAACACGAGTAACAGCATTATTCCAACAAGACAGAAGGATTTCATTTGCAAGCCCCATTGTGCATTCAGTTTTTTGAAATTGGGAGACAGGAAATACGTAACGCAGAGACAAATCACAGGCCAGCTTCGAGTTTGCCGGAATCCACAAGGTGGACAATTTGCTCCAGATTGTTCGCGACGGCAAGTTTATCTTGTGTCATGGCCTACCAAAACTGGAACGCGCAAGTGTGGCAAGAAAAAGGAGGAAAGTCAATCGCCTTCCGTATGAAGTACTGCGACTACTAGTAGACGGCATGATTGGGCTGCGTGCTTTGAATCGCACCATCTTTTACAGATAGGGAATAGCTCAGCCCGCCCTGGCCTGTCCATGAATTTAGATCAAATTTCGCGCCTTTGGGAGCTTTATAAACTTCAATGTCGCTGAATGTGAGCGGCGTATCTTTTTTGCAGACTTCCGGATTCTGAGTCGGATGAAGGAAATATGCACCCTTGCCTGATCCGACGACCAATGCTTTGCCGTCTGCATCCACAAGCACTGCCGATTTTTCATCAATCGCAATTTCCCGCGGATGTGCGGACATCCCGTCTTGCATGATCCGGGCGAGAAATGCCAATGTTCGTCCCATTCGATCGCGTTTGGCGAAGTGGCTGTCGGTAATTGTGTTTTCAAGATGCGGGATTTTTAAGAAATCATGCACGATGGTGACTTGATTGTGGTAAGGATTCGGCAGCGCCATTTTTGAAAGCAGTTCGCTGTCATCAGGGTCGTTGAGCGCACCATAAGAAAACTCACCCTGTATCGCGAGACCTGCGCTCGTGCCGCCGATGGGCTTGCCTTCGGCAATGTCAGCGTTGATCGCATCTTGGACAGGGGTCCCCTGCCAATAGCGCACATATAGGGCTTGATCGCCGCCAGCAACAAAAATGACTTCCGCATGGCGGATGATCTCGGCAACGGCGGGGGCCTGTGCCGATTCCCGGTCGGGAATAATCAACGTTGCCACGGAGTTGGTTTTGCACAGCCCCTGCACATAAGAGTTGTAATCATCATCTCCATGTGCCCGGAGAATGAGAAAGTCACCTCCGCCTCCGCGGTTGCACAACCATCGGAATGCCTCATCGAGATCGGTCCCGCCGCCCATCATGGCAATGCCGGGAGTTGTTTTCGTTTGCACATCTTCCTGGTGACCGCTGCGGATGAACTGATACGTCGGATGTTCAGCAGCATGAGCCATCAGACTGAAGCACAAGAACAACAGGAAAATTCGAGAAATCGTGCGCGCCATAGTCCTGACAATATAACTCAACCTACGGCGCGCAAACATTTCCGTTTACATAACAACCTGTCAGCCGCAGTAGCATCTAAAATCGTTCTATCGAAGTGGAGGATTTACGACGAAGAAACTGTTGGTGGCACTATTGGCGGTAGGAGTCGTGGGCGTCTGGATGCTTTATATGTCGAGGCATTTAGATCCATATCTAAAACAACAGGCGATCATCGCGCTGCATGATGAATTTCATGCGGATGTTGATTTAGCGAATTTGCAGATCACGGCATTTCCGCGCATCCACGCCCATGGAACGAACCTCGTGCTGCGACAAACTGGCAAGGAAGGCGTTCCTCCTCTGCTCGAGATTCGAGAGTTCGACGCAAATGTACGCTGGAAGGATTTATTCGCTCCCCACTGGACGGTCAACCAAGTTCGTTTGTCTGGTTTGAGAATTCACATACCGCCCAAAGGCGAGCGGCCTCACTTTCAGCCATTGGGCAAGAAGCAGTTACCGATGATCATTCGCGAATTGACCGCCGATGACAGTCAATTAGAAATCATTCCGGCAAAACCGGCGGCGCTTCCTCACGTATTTGAAATTCATCACTTGTTTATGCGTGACGTCAGGTCCGACAAAGCGGCGGAGTACATGGTTGAACTCACCAACGCGATACCGCCCGGAGAGATTCAGGCCAAAGGAACTTTCGGCCCTTGGATGGCTGATGAGCCCGGAGATACGCCGTTGACCGGTAAGTACGATTTTGCCAACGCAAATTTGGGCGTGTTCAAGGGAATTACGGGAACCCTTTCATCCCAGGGAGAATTTCAGGGAACCCTTGATGACATTAGCGTTCAGGGCAAAACAGACATCCCTAACTTTGCGCTGCGAACGAGCGGAAAACCAGTCGCTTTACACACCGAATTTGAGGCGACGGTGGATGGAACAAACGGCAACACGATACTAAATTCTGTGCAAGCCAACTGGCTGCATACAACCGTGCTCGCCAAAGGAGACATTGCCAAACGGTCCGCCGAACCCGTGCGCACAATTTCGCTAAGCGCGATTGTGAACCGGGGAAAAATTGAAGACATGATGTTCCTCGCCGTCAAGGCTCAGAAACCCCTCATGACCGGCGACGTGAGCTTGCGCGCTCAAATTGATCTCCCTCCCATTCACGAAGACATGATTGACCGGCTTGTGCTGAATGGGCAGTTCGCTGTCTCCGGCGCAGAGTTTACGAACGCAAAAGTCAGCGAAAAAGTGGAGACGCTGAGCCGCAAAGGTTTGGGTAAGCCGAATGATGAAGATGCTGGCAGCGCCGTCTCAGATTTGAAAGGGAAGTTTTCGATGAATGGGGCGGTACTTGAATTTCACCAGCTTTCCTTCGAAGTGCCCGGCGCGAGTGTCCATTTACAGGGGACGTATGGGCTCGATGATGAGCAACTCGATTTCCATGGTAATTTGCGCCTTCGCGCCAAACTTTCTCAAACCATGACGGGGGCGAAGTCTTTTTTGTTGAAACCGTTCGATCCCTTTTTCCGAAAGGGCAATGCCACGGAACTTCCAATCAAAGTGACGGGAACAAAAGACAAGCCGGAGTTTGCTCTCGAATTGCATCGGCCCAAGCCTGACGAAGGAACCAAGGCTGCTAAAGGCGAGTAGTTCCTGGGTACTGTCGATCGGGACGGTTCAGGCGCGACTTTCTTGCGGACAGAAACTCAAGAAGTGCAAAAATTATGCAGTTTTATTTTGGCCATTGACCGGGCAACCAGCGCAGCGCACGCTTCAATAAATTTTTGTTCCGATGGGCCGAAAGTGTCCGTGAAGTAGCTTTCAATGTCCAGCTCTGCGACTACATTTCCATGCAACAAGATAGGAGCCACGATGTTCGATTTCACGATGTCGGAGCCGATGTAACGAGGATCTTTGGAAACGTCATTCACAACTACCGTTGCTCGCGAATTTGCCGCGGCGCCGCACAACCCCTTATCGAGCGGAATGCGGACCGTGGGCACGAAGCTTCCCACGTAGGGCCCCAAAGTCAAAGCATTGCCGGAAGTTTCCATCAGGTAAAAGCCGACCCAGTTGTAGCGTGACAGATTCTTATGCAGTTGCTCGGAAATGTGCCGCATCAAAGCCTCGGCTCCATCCGCTGAAAGAGAGCGCGTTTCAAATTGTTTGAGCAGATCGCTGTGAATATCCGTTGCCGTCACGTGGGGAATCCCTCCGTGTATAGAGTAGTGCAACCTGAAGCTTGGCGGAAGCGAATGGGAGTCGAACCCATCAGTGACATCAGAGATGCCGCTCGACGGTTTTGAAGACCGCGCCGATCACCGGACCAGATGCGCTTCCGCGATGGAATCCAATATAACTTTACTTGATTCAGCGGTGCACCGTTCTCAGCGTCCAATGTCATACTCCCCGCATCTATTTTCAAAGGAGGAAGCGAATGCATCACATACGACAGGAAAATCTGCCCTTTGTCGGCAGTTCGCATCAATTTGTCGGAGAGCAGCAGGGCGACGCCCCGGTTTCTGTTTTTCTATTTCAGGGCAAGCCCGGTTCGGGGCCGGGGCCGCACAGGCATCCGTATGACGAAATCCAGTTCATCCGCGAGGGCCGCGGCGTTTGGACGGTGAATGGCCAGACGTTTGAGGGCGGCGCTGGAGATATCTTCGTTATCAAGGCCGGAGAAATCCATAGTTTTAAGGCTGTCGGCGATTCGCCGCTGATACAACTTGATGTGCACGTCAGCCCGAGGTTTATTCAGGAAAATCTTTAGCGGGCGTTTGCACATGCTCCGGCCGAACGCCGACGCCCAGCATTCGTGCCGGAATTCGCCGGAGAAAAGGCAATCGTCCGAAAAGCTTCATAAACCATGGCGCGCGCATGGGCTTATCGGACGCAAGAACACGTCGAATAACGTTGTTCTGCACAAAGACTTGAAAGCGCTGTGTGACTTCCGTCGGGAAAGTCCGGCGGCGTTGCACCATCTGCAATTCTTCTTGCGTGGGCGTTCGCTGTAAAAGAATCGCGCCCAACAAATTTGCCGTAGCCACCGCATCCTGAATCGCCAAATTGATTCCCACACCGCCAATCGGTGACATCGCATGTGCCGCATCACCGATACAAAGAAGCCCGGGCTTTGCCCAGTGCTTGAGCCGGTCCACGGCGACGGTCAGCAGGCTGACGTCGTTCCAATCCCTCAATTCTTTCACTCGCTCACCGAGAAACGGTGCAATTTCGAGAATCGAATTCTGGAACGCCTCAATTCCTTTCTGGCGAATTTCGTCGGCTGCTCCTTTGGCGATGATAAAAGCACATTGCCAATATTCTTCACGGTTAATCATGATCATCATCTTGCCGCGATCGATGCGCCCTAGACTCTGCTTAGGATCAGTAGGATTGCGGTTGATGCGCATCCACAGAACGTCCATCGGTGCGCCGATCTGAATGACTTCAAGTCCGGCTCGTTCGCGCACCACCGAGCGCCGCCCGTCGGCTCCAACTATGAGCTTGGCACGAACTTCGAGCGGCCCTTCGGGCGTTTTCGCATTGACGCCTTGAACCTGATTGTTGTCTTGAATCAGATCGGTGACTTCGGCCTGCATCTTCAAGTGAAAGCCGGGGTATTTCTCAGCTTGCTCCGAGATGAAATCGAGAAAATGCCACTGCGGCATGAGGGCGATGAATTTGCAACGTGTTGGGAGGTGGCTGCAATCGAGGACCGGAATCGTATCCTGTCCGATTTGCGCGGAAGCCTCGCGTACTTCCTGATGCGGTCGTTTTAAGAATTCATCCAAAATGCCCAGCTCGTACATGATTTCTAGAGTGGAAGGATGAATGGTATCGCCGCGAAAATCGCGCAGGAAGTCGCCATGTTTCTCAAGAACGACGACATCTACGCCCATGCGTGCCAGAAGCAGAGCGAGCACCATGCCCGCCGGGCCACCGCCAACAATGCAGCATTGGGTTTCGATATGTTGACCCATGAGTTAAGCGGGCGCTGCGCGCCCGCTCCAGCTTGTTATTTGGGTTGCGGTACGATGCGCAAATAAGGCCGGGGAGCCTTCCACCCGTTGGGATAAATCTTCTGCGCATCTTCGTTGGAAACCGATCCGCTGATGATGACGTCATCGCCCTGCTTCCAGTTCGCGGGCGTTGCCACTTTGTGTTTGGCGGTCAACTGAAGCGAATCAATCACGCGCAGGATTTCGTCAAAGTTGCGGCCTGTGGTCATTGGATAGCTTAGTTGTAGTTTGACTTTCTTGTCCGGGCCAATCACAAAGACAGTACGAACCGTGGCGTTGTCGGCTGCAGTGCGGCCATCCGAAGTGCTACCGCTCTCCGCTGGCAACATGCCATAAAGTTTCGCCACCTTTAACTCCGGATCGCCGATCATTGGGTAATTGACTTTGTGTCCTTGAGTTTCTTCGATATCCACGGCCCATTTGCCGTGGCTGCTCACGGGATCGACGCTCAATCCGATGATCTTTGTGTTGCGTTTGGCAAATTCAGGTTGCAGGCCTGCCATTGCGCCCAACTCAGTGGTGCAAACCGGCGTGAAGTCTTTGGGATGGGAAAACAGAATCGCCCAGCCGTCGCCGATCCATTCGTGAAAATGAATCGTACCTTGCGTCGTTTCGGCGGTAAAGTCGGGGGCGGTGTCATTAATGCGGGGAATAGAACCGGTGCTCATAATATCTCCTTAAGATTTTGCAATGTTCGTCCGGTGAACCCGGATTGTTGTCAGAACCCGCCTGGCCGGCAACCGTGAGAGATTGCAACTGCAAACCCACCCGATTCGCTGCCGGGTGGGTCCGGAAATTCTCAGTTACCCACACGCCGGAGCCTGCATACAACAGCGCTCGCAAGCCGGCATGGATTGAAGCTGCATACTCACCTATCAAGATACGCGGCCCAAAAAATGCCGTCAAACGTTCACAATTTACCCTTTTGCAAACGGTAGAATGTTGCCCATGAGCCCGACCCAACGCCGCTACTCTTTTACGCAAGTGGATGTGTTTACTGCAACGCCCTTCGAAGGCAATTCGCTTGCTGCTTTTACCGATGGCCGCGGCCTAAGCGACGCAGAAATGCAGACGATTGCCCGCGAAATGAATCTTTCCGAAACCACATTTGTTCTGCCGCGCGAGGCAGCGGTCGAGCGCGAATCTGGCGTGCACGTCCGCATTTTTACCGTTGCAGAAGAGTTGCCTTTCGCCGGGCATCCGACGCTGGGGACCGCCTTTGTTCTTCGCGGCTCCGGTAACGCCGCAGAAATAGCTTTGGATCTCAAAGCTGGAAAAATTCCCGTAACGTTTGAACAAGAGAAAGGGAAGCCGGTCTTTGGCGAGATGACCCAGCGTCCCCCGGAGTTTGGTCCGGTGCATGATCGCGAAGCGGTAGCTCGCGCCGCTGGGTTACGCGACGGCGATATAGATCCTTCTTTGCCCATTCAGACCGTTTCTACGGGCGTGCCCTTCACCATTGTTCCTTTGCGCGGATTGGACATCGCACAAACACTGCACATTGATGTGCCTTCATCTGCCGCCTACCTCGAACGTACAGGAGGGAAGTTTTTTTATTTTGTTACTCGGGAAACTGTGGATCCCTCGGCGCGGCTTCATGCCCGCATGATTTTTTACAACGGTGAGGATCCAGCGACAGGATCGGCGGCTGGTTGTGCAACGGCTTGGATGGTCGCGCACGGCGTCGCAAAGCCGGATGAGCGCGTAATCATCGAGCAAGGAGTCGAAATGTTTCGCCCCAGTCGAATTTTCGTCCGTGCTTCCCGTCAGGATGACAGAGTGGTTAACGTGCGCGTCGGTGGAAATGTTGTTGAAGTTTTACGCGGAGAAATTTTTTTCTGAAGAGAAACTCTCGCGCATGCGCGAAAAAGCGCGGTACGCACACATGAGGAAATTTTTCAATCACCCAAATTGTCCATTAGCATCCGCGTTACTTTACACGCACGCATTACCCCGTTAGGATTCAGTTCGCTCTGGTATTCCAAAAAAATAAATTAAAGATCATGACCTGCGCGCGCGTCCCGGCCGCCGTCCTCATGCCACTTCAGAAGGAAGAATGAAGCCGAAACGAACGATTTTGTGCATTGACGACAATGAGCAATGTCTCTCCATCCGCAAGGTGATGTTGGAAACCCGCGGTTATCGTGTGATTACGTGCAGCAACGGGCAGGACGCTTTAGACCGTTTCAGAAAGGGCGGAGTGGACCTCGTCCTGACCGATCTGATCATGCCCGGCGTGGATGGAGCGCGCTTGATCGAAGAAATCAAAGGCCTATCTCCGCACACTCCCGTAATTCTCACCTCCGGTAAGGCCAAAATCTATCAACACGACACACGCGCCGATGCGTTTCTTCCTAAAGGCATGTGCGCTCCCGCCGAATTGCTCGAGCGCATTCGCTTGTTGTTGGTGCGGAAGCGCGGCCCAAAACGCCACATCGATCAACCTAAGAACACAGTCAGCCAAATTGGCATAGCCTAAACAGAATTTCAAAGCACCAACAATCGAGACTGTCGCCAGCCTTCGTGTAAACTTTATGCGGGGCCCTCAATCAACGGAATGTCAGCCTTTATTCAAGCGCAGGATCTGCGCAAGACTTATCGCGTAGGGAAAATCCAGGTCCCGGCACTTCGTGGGGTTTCGTTCGATGTTGCCAAAGGCGAATTTGTCAGCATCGTAGGCCCATCTGGCAGCGGAAAATCCACGCTTTTTTATTTATTAGGAGGCCTGGCGCGTCCGGATTCCGGCCATATTTTTGTGGATGGCGATGATTTTGCCGCGCTCTCCGATGCTGAACGCACACGCCTGCGCAAGAAAAAAATTGGATTCGTATTTCAGAAATTTAATTTGCTGCCGACGTTGGATGCCCGCTCGAACATTCAGATCGCTGTTGATATTGCGGGAGCGAACGGCGGCTATGATTCAGCCAACTTTGAAAAGATAACGAGCTTGCTGGGTTTATCGAAGCGCTTGCCCCATCGTCCTTCAGAATTATCGGGCGGTGAGCAGCAACGCGTGGCGTTGGCCCGTGCGCTGATCAATAAACCTGCGCTCGTGCTCGCAGACGAGCCGACAGGAAATCTCGATTCCGAAAATTCTGAAATTGTTCTTAAAATGTTGCGCCAGACCAATCAGGAATTAGGTCAAACCGTACTCATGATCACCCACAATCCGGAGGCTGCGCGTTATGGCGACCGCATCATCCACATGCGTGACGGTGGAATTGTGCCGCCGGAAAAAGATCCTCAGTGGGCTGGAGTGACAAAATAATACCCGCGTATTGCGAAATGTTTTGGGAGTTCATTGCTCATGAATGAAGACATGAAGAAACCGATTTTGCCGGGAAAAGGCGCGTCTGATTACGAGCGCTATCTCAGCACCGATGTTCTGCTCTCCCTGCAAAAAACGCCGGGGACGCTTTCCCACAAAGATGAGATGCTTTTTTTCGTCGTGCATCAATCGGAAGAATTATTGATGAAGGGCGCGGCGTGGGAGCTGGGCCGTTCGCGCGAATACATTGAGGCTGCCGATTTTGGAAACGCTTGTCGTCTGATGCGGCGGGCGAATCCCATGATTGAGCATTGCATTACGCTCCTGCACCTGTTGGAGACGATCTCTCCCTTCGATTACCAGATCATTCGCGCAGGGTTAGGACACGGCAGCGGCCTCGATTCGCCGGGATTTCTTTCTCTGCTTCACATGGGGCCGCGTCTTGGCGACGCGTTTCATCAACAACTGAAACAAGCGGGTGTCAGCCTGATCGAAATGTACCGCCGTCACGATGAATTTTTCGGATTGCACGAAACCGCCGAAGCTTTACTCGATTTCGACGAGCGCATGCATCTGTTCCGCTTTCATCATTTGAAGTTGGCGCAACGGATTATTGGCGGAGGCGTGATTGGTACCATGGGCACACCTGTAGAAGTTTTGCACCAGCGAATGGAACACCTCTTTTACAAAAACTTGTGGGACGTCCGCAATCAAATCACTGCGGAAGCAAACGAACGCTTACAGCAATCCGGAACGAACTCGAAATACTAAGCTTTATTGGAATTTAGCAGCCTGCCCGGGCTGCTTCAGGGTGGTTAATTCCTCTTACCCATCCCGTTCCTAGCCAATCTGACGATGCCATGACGGTTTTCCCCGAACTTTTGCGCAATGCATAGTGGAGACCATCTTGGGGGATGCCTCCGAAGGGGAGGCGGGGCGAGTCCTTCCGCCCCGAAGCCCCGAAATGTCAGCATCGTTTCTTCGCCCATGCAACCAAGAGGCTATATGCAATTTCTTGCAGCAAAATCTCTGGTTCGCACCCTGTTCCGGGGCGCACCGCCGGAGGACAGAAAGCGCGGCAAAATCTTGCGCGATGCGTCCGCAGGGCTAGGCTTACTGATCGTGGAAGGCAGGCAATATCCCTTCTCGTTGAGCGGCTTATGGAAGTCCACGACCCCGCCGCATGCAGGCATGGTTGTCGAGGCGGAGTTTGACCGGGGCGGTGAACTGCTTGCTATCCGCACCGTGCCGGAGTTTGAACAATAGATAAAACACAGGAGAATCTCATGCAGAAGAATTGTGCGTCACGAATACAAGTTACAGTAGCGTTTATCTTTATGGTCGTGGCGTGCTTTACGACTGCGCTCCATGCCCAAACCGTCACCGCGTTATATACCTATCCGAACACTTCCAACAACAGCAGCGGCATTGTTCCTACCAGTGTCTTTTCACAGGCCCAGGACGGAAATCTCTACAACACCATACAAACAAATGGGTCTGCCAATGAAGGAAGCGTCTATCAGATGACCACGGCAGGGCAGTACAGCTTGATTTACAGCTTCTGTTCGGAGGGTGGTCACTGCGCAACCACAGGCGCAAATCCTTCCGGCGGCGTCACCCTCGGCACGGATGGCGAACTCTACGGAACGACCACCGGAGGCGGCGTTTATGGTGATGGCACCGTGTTCAAAGTCACATCCGGCGCTTCATGGACCAAACTCTGGGACTTTACCGCCGGAAGCATGAACGATGACGGAGCGCCATACTATGCTCCGCTTCAGGGGCTCGATGGAAATTTCTACGGCACCGACGCGGGAGTTTACTCCGGTACCTACGGAGTCTTTTACAAGATCACGCCGAAGGGACAACTGACGCCATATCCCTTCGACTACGCCAATGGGGCCGACCCCAACCTTCCCGCCCAGGGAACCGACGGTAATTTCTATGGAAGTGCCCAGCTCGGAGGAGATCCCACTTGCCGCTGCGGCACGATTTACAAAGTTACAGCTAACGGCACGATCTCGCTGCTGCACGCCTTCAAGGGCTATCCCAACGATGGCACTATACCCAAGGGAATCTTGATTCAGGCAGGCGATGGGAATTTTTACGGAACAACCTATGAGGGCGGATCGAATAATCTCGGTACAGTTTTTAAGATTTCGGCTTCTGGCGTTTTGTCCATCATCCACAACTTTGCAGGTGGTGGCACTGATGGCAGCCTTCCGCAGGCGGGGCTGATCTTGGGCACGGATGGAAACATGTACGGCGTGACTGGTTCAGGCGGCGTGCATAACTACGGCACGATCTTCCAGGTCACCACGGCCGGCGGATACAGCCTTCTCTACAACTTCTGTTCACTGAAAGGTTGCATTGACGGAATCTATCCCGTCACAGCCTTGATTCAGCACACGAACGGGAAGTTTTATGGAAATGCCAGCGGGAATTCTCTGTGTTGCAGCACTTTCTACAGCTTGGACATGGGGTTGAGTCCTTTTGCCCGGCTCGTCAACTGGACGGGTAAAGTCGGCAAGACGGTGGAAATTCTAGGCCAGGGTTTCACCGGCGCAACCAAGGTTTCATTCAATGGCACTGCGGCTACGTTCAAAGTTGTATCGGATACTTATCTCACGGCGACTGTTCCCACAGGTGCGACCACAGGGTTTATCACCGTCGCAACTTCCGGAGGCACGCTTAAGAGCAATCGCAAGTTCCTGGTCACACCGCAGGTTCTAAGCTTCGATCCTCCGAGCGGTCCAGTAGGAACGACTGTGACGATCACGGGAGTGAGTCTGACTCAGTCGCAGGGAGTCGGATTTGGCAATCGTGTAGGCGCCAAGTTTACCGTCAACTCAGACACGCAAATTACTGCGACCGTTCCCTCGGGCGCCATCACTGGGCCAGTCGGCGTCTTAACACCGGGTGGTACGGGGATAAGCACGAGCAGCTTCACTGTAACGCAGTAGTTCGCAGATGTAAGAAGTGCGGTTGCTCAGGCCCGGTTTCTCCCAACCGGGCCTTTTTCTTGCGTTCTGGTCGAATATACGCGCGCGCGTTGCTGCAATTCGGATGCTTGTTTATAATTGAAAACGCAGGGCGGGAGTAGCTCAGTGGTAGAGCGCGACCTTGCCAAGGTCGATGTCGCGAGTTCGACCCTCGTCTCCCGCTCCATTTTCCCTCACAATTGAGCTATTTAGCGGCCTGCTCCTGCGGTGGACTTTTTCGCCCAAGCCCGTTAATTTAGAAAGCAAGGCGCGGTACCCAAGTGGTAAGGGAGAGGTCTGCAAAACCTTTATGCGTCGGTTCGATTCCGACCCGCGCCTCCAACTTAAAACCTCATCACCCACGAGGACTTTGTGATCGACGAAAGCAATCCGAAAACTCCAAAACAATGGATTAAGCACATTGTCGTTGCCTTAATCGCGCTTTTTCTGGTTTGGTGGATGCTGAAACTCTACGTTTTATAAGGCGAGAGTCCTACTGGCTTGCGGCTCCAAACGTCTCCGGCGGGTCAAAATAACAAATCTTCCAGAAGGCGTCATCGGTGAGCGCGCCGTCACGCCATTTCTTAACGTTTTCCAAAGTTGCAGCGATCATGCCGCCATCCTGCGCATCAAAGATGAGCACTTCACCCGACTCACCACCTGATGCGGCCAAAGCTTCGTAGTCGTTTCGAAATACTGTTTTGGCGTAATCGAGTTTGGCGCGCCATCCGATAATCGAATCGCTAGTCGCTTGCACGGAAACGATCTTGACCGTCTTTCCACGCAGCGGTTCCCAGTCGCCGGGAAATGAGACGATCTGGTCATTGGTCACGCGGAATTGCTGGGATGGCTCAGAAGATTTGCCCTGCACGGCATCTCCCGGCATTTCAAGATTTGCGCGTAAAATCCAGCCGCGCGACAGGCCAGAAATCCGCACATGCACCCAGCTTGTGTTTTCATCGAGTACTTCAAATTCGTCTTCTGGCGCGGCGGTAAATAAAATTTTTGCGCCTTCCGCGGGGCTGGCCAGCACGGGAGCGCCATTCTTCTTTACCGCAGCCAAATTATTAGGATGATTCTGGTTTCGCAAAATTTCTTCCAGGTTCTTTTCTTCATTGAGCAATGCCGCGAGTTGCCCATCCGGGCCTTGATGTGGCTGCCGCTGAGTTTGTGAAACCCCATTCCTGTCGCTCGACGGCGCGCCAATACTGGAACCGGTCAGGGGATTATTCACCGTGGGCAACTGAGGCATGGGGGCCATCAATTTGGGCGCGGATGAATCGGAATCGCTGGTTTTGGAAGCAATCGAACTATTGCTTGGCTGTTTCGCGGATGAAACCGGGGCGGCGCCATTCTGCAACGCATCGTCGAGACGATCGAGCAAGTCGGCTTCCAGCCTTCCGTTGGAGGGCAGGGCGCGATAGCCCGACTTTGCCGCCGTCGGGTCTTGGTACCAAGCCGTAATTTTGGCTTGCACGTGAACAGTTGATCCGCCTGAAGAATTGGCTGCGACGGCGACAGAACATTCGTAGAAACCCCTCTGAAATTGTTTGAGATTCTGTCCTTCCTCTTGGACGAACCCTTCGAGAGTGGGGAGGCGGCCCGAAGTTGGTTGCAGGCTGTGAAGAGCCTTCTCAATTGCAGCTTTAGGTTGCGAGAAAGTTCGCACGTTCGCATTCTGGGCAAATGCTTCCAAGCTAAGCAAAGCAGCCAACAATAGGGACGCCTTAACGAATGTGTTCAGGGCAGGATCTCCAACTGGTCGTGATGAATCCAGCCATGTAGACCATCTTCAGTCTCGATACCAAGCCAATATGGAGTCACAACGACGATCACAACTTGAGTTCCCGGCGGAAGTATTTTTAAATTTGCTGCCGTGCGGTAAGGCGCAGTCTTAAGCTGCACCCCGGGGCCTTTTACGACGCGCTCCAATTGTTGCCGCAAACTATGAACTTTTTCTTCCAGTCCCTGCTGTGTACTGGTGGATGCAGCCAGATTGTCAGCATCCATCTGCTGGCGTTGCTCAAGGGCCCGGCGAGCAATTTCTTGTTGCCGGTTCTTTTCGCCCTCAATTGCCTGTTTTTTCTTGAGTTGAATGGCATCAACCCGGTCCTGGATATCGTGAAATTCGCTGGTTTCAACCGTTCCGTTGGAGGGATGGACTGTGTGGCGCTCGTTTTCGACATATACAGCATCTATGCGCAAAATGCTTCTGGTCGCATCTTTCGGCTGGACGATGTAGCGCACCGCCAAGGTTCCTTGATCGCCGCTATCCACAAAATTCCGTGGGGCGATCACATCGGTGCGTACTTTAAAGTAAACATCCCCCGGGCCCGTCCACTTTGGAAACAGCGGTGAGCTTTCGGCTGAATTTGCTCCGGTGACATAAGGATCTTTGTCGTATTCCTTGCTGCCTTGGATGATCCCGTTGTTAATAACATCCTGCACGGCCTCCGTTAACTCGGCCGTGGAAGCAGTGACTTCGGCGGTAAAACCAAGGCCTGCGTCTTCTTTCGATTTCTTCTCTCTTGCGGAAACAATCCCGGCGCACATGGCAAGGAACAAAAGTGTCGCGAAGATTCGTTGGAATGATCGGGGCTGGAGCAAAATGGTTCTTTCCTGTATGGCGTAACTAATCTGATGGATTGTTACTCTTCAAGCACGGCTACTGTCAACCTGCCGCAAAAAATCTTAAAAAATTAACCGAGGAGACAATTTTTTGACAAATGCCTTTATCAGGCTGTGCTAATGTCCGTTCAATTCGTTAGGGGCGATCTTCTATCCATGCATTTTCAGGAACATAACTCTACCAAAGAAGCCATCAATAGCGCGCTGCGTGTGGCAAAAAATCGGTCTTCGGCACCACGAATTCGTGATCGCGCTGCCAAAGAAAAAGCTTTGCTGCTCGCGGGCATCAAACTTTTTTCTTCCAAAGGCTACGAGGCGGCAACTACCCGAGAGATTGCCACGGTTGCGGGTTGCGCCGAGGGATTGATTCATCGCTACTTCGGCGGTAAAGCCGGATTGCTGCTGGCTTTGGTTCGCGACCGCATGCGGCTGGAAATGAATGACTTAAACCGGGTACCACATGCCCAAAATTTTGCTCAAGAATTCGTGCGGCTGGTTCAATGGGAAATTGACCGCATGTGGGAGGACCGCGATTTTCTTCGCATTGTAGTGTCGCGAGCCATGGTGGATCCTTCCCTAGGCAAAGTACTTGGCGAACTTGTCGAGTCCGGCAGAATGCGCGCGATGACTGGCCGTCTGAAGCATTTTCCTGAGGGGCAGCGTCTTCAGGAAGGCGGTATGAAGAACATGACTTGCGCAATAGGGGTCTTCGGGTTTGTATTCGGCTTCCTCCGTCCGGAAGTTTTGGGCCGTGACCGGCATAGCGAAAGGGACGTTGCAACTCGGCTTGCAACCATTCTGGCGGTCTCTTGTTAGCCGAATCTTGGCGGCACTTTTCTCCCTGCGAAAAGAAATCTACTACTGCTTTTGATATTTCCCCTTGACACCAAATTTTTTCTCATGATAATTAGTGCGTCCACGTGCACTAGAAAATAACTCCCGGTCACTGCGCGTGTTCTCAGTGCTTGCTTCTAAAATGCTTCCGTTTCAGGAGGATCGAATGAGTCTCCCCCGTAAGTGGGTCGCGGGCCTGCTTTTCCTTGCTTGCTTTGTGTTTGCCGGTTTTAGTGATGCCCATGCCTTACCGGCTTTTGCTCGCAAGTACGGACTGCGTTGTTCTGCCTGCCACGAAGCGTGGCCCCAACTGAATCCATTTGGTCAAAAGTTTAAAGACAATGGCTACCAGCTTATGAATGACAGGGATGCCCCAATCTGGCAAAACCCTTCTTACTGGCCGGTGACCTTTCGTATTACTCCAATTTGGCATCGTGTAAGCACCGACAAGGTTGGCGTAGATACGGCGGCAGGGCCGAACACCGGCGAAGTTCAAATTACTTCTCACGGTTTTGACCTAAGTGGCCTCGACTTCCATACCGGCGGCACGCTGGATAAAAATATTTCGTTTTACGTGCTCCCTTCTTCCGACAACACTGCTTCCTTCCACTTTGAAACGGTGATGGCCCGGCTCGACAACCTGTTCGGCTCGACGTGGCTCAACGTGAAGCTGGGTAAGTTTGAATTGGACAACCTGCTCTCCGAAAAGCGCATTCTGACTCTGACTGGGAACGGTGGAATTTATCAGCTCTATCACTTCTCGCCACTGGGAGACACCAACGGCTATGGCCAGATCGGCGACAACCAACTGGGCGTGGAATACATGGGTCACTCCTATAACGACCGCACCCGCGTTTCGGCAGCCTTGTTAAGTTCGAACGACGGGACGGTCGGCTTGCCTGCCGGCAATTCCTACAGCGGATTCTTTGCAGCGAGCCAAGCTTTTGATACTGGAAAGTTGGGCGTGCAAAGGCTCGGCTTCTATGCCATGGTCGGCGAGGCTCCGACCCAATTCCTAAGCTCCGGAGGGGTTCCGATTCCCGGCACGGGTTTTGGGAACAAGAGTTTCAGCCGCTATGGATTTACCGGCCAAATATACCTAGGAAAACTTGACTTCCAGGTGGTTACGCAGCACGGTTCCGATGACAAGTATTTCGCAACTGCAACTTCGCCCTACAACCCGGTTCCGGGTAACGTACCTTCGGGAGCGCTTCCCGCTGGAGCGCGGAATGCGACATGGAATGGCTTCCTGGTTGAGCCCCATTACGTGTTCAGTCCGCAGCTTATTTTCATCGGGAGATATGAGGGCATCAACGTTTCGCAGCAAGCGTTGGCGGCGACACCCTCCGACGCGGGCAATATTCAGACCTTCACGATCGGCTACCGCTACATGCCGATCATGACCAGCCGGGCTGGTTTTGCCTGGCATAACGAGTACAACTGGCTACGACAGTCCAAGGCGGCGCCAGATGGCACAGACCTGACCAGCAGCGAGTTGTTGCTGGGATTTGACTTTGCATTCTAGGAGAGAAAACGATGGAAACCAAATTCATGAAATCGTCGTTACTGCTGGGGGCAGCTTCGCTGCTCTTGATGTCCGCGGTCTCCTGGGCGCAAATGACAAAGTACCAGGAAGATCAACGGCTTAACATGGAAGCCCACGTCGGCAAATACACCGGACACGCCGCCGATGCTCAGGCGAATTACCGCCGTTATTGCGTAGGCTGTCACGGCGTCGAGGGCGACGGCCAAGGTGAAAATGCCCAATGGCTTGATCCTCAACCCCGCAACTTCACGCTGGGTCAGTTCAAGTGCCGCTCGACGCCGAGTGGTACCCTGCCGACCGACGAAGACCTTTACAACTCCGTCGGGCGAGGTTTTGACCGTTCGGTCATGCCAATTTGGAACCAGCTCACCAATCAGGACAAAGTTGATTTAGTGGCCTACGTCAAACACTTCTCATCGAAGTGGACCACCGAAAAGGCTGGAGAAGTTTTCCCGATTCCGGCTGAACCAGAAGTTACAGCTGACCGCGTCAAAGCGGGGCAGGCTTTGTTCCAAAAGCTGGAGTGCTGGAAGTGTCACGGTGTCGAAGGTCGGGCAAATGGGCCATCGTCGGACACCCTTCAGGACGATCAAAATCGTCCCATCAAGCCGTACAATTTCACCGAAGGCTCGCGGCCTAAATGCGGAAGCACGGATCGCGACATCTACAAGATCTTCATGTCTGGTTTGGACGGGACACCGATGCCATCCTTCATTGACAATGTGAAACCAGATGAGGCTTGGGATCTCGTTTTCTATCTGCGTACGCTCCAACCCAAGAATGCTTACAACATGAAAGAAAGAGCCATTGCCAAGCAGCTTGGTTTGAAACCGATTGATCCGAACGCTCCTGCGCCGGCAGCTCCGGCTGCATCGTCGGGCGGTCAACCGTAAAACAATTTCGCAATCAGGAGAGGGAGTAAATGAAAAGTCATAAAAAATCAGTTGTTGTACTATTCGCCGTAGTGTTTATGATGATGGGCGCGCTGATCTTGGGGAGTAGCGTGAGTGCGGCTCCGCCGTCAGGTTCCAGCATCACTGGAACCGTGAAACTGGATGGCGTGGCTCCGCACCAAAAGGGTATTGACATGTCCAAGGAACCCAGCTGCGCGGCGATCCATAAAGACAAACCGGCAATGATGGAGTCGGTTGTCGCTGGCGCAAATGGCGGTTTGGCCAACGTAGTGGTTTACATTAGCCAGGGGTTGAGCGGTAACGAAGCGGCCTCTTCCGATGCCGTTACCTTGACGCAAAAAGGCTGTCAATATATTCCGCACGTTGTGGCCCTCGATGCCGGTCAACACATGAAGGTCGTCAATTCCGACTCGACTTCGCACAACATTCACCCGCAGCCAACGAAGAATGCGGAGTGGAATAAATCACAACCGCCCGGATCGGCGCCGTTTGACGTGACTTGGGCGAACGAGGAAATCGCCGTTCCTGTGAAGTGCAATATTCACCCTTGGATGCACGGCTATATCGCAGTTGTGAAAGGGCCTTATGGGGTGAGCGATGACAGTGGCGCCTTCACGTTGTCGAATGTAGCCCCCGGAAGCTACACCCTGACTGCATGGCAGGAAACTTATGGCACACAAACGCAGCAGGTAACCGTCGCTGCGGGCAAGGCTGCGAGCGCGAACTTTACGTTCAAGGCGAAATAAGATTTGGCCGCTGCAATTTGGTTGCGGCGGCCGGATTTTTAAATCTCTCACACAACAGTCCGCTTGAGAGATTTGAAAATCCGGATTCCCGGTTCCGGTCTCAGCAACACGCGTTCAATTCGCTCGGAGGCGTTTCGTCATGGCCAAGTTTTTTGCGGTCACGATTTTCGTCATTGCCATTGCTTCGGCATATCCCATTATTGCCAATAGTTGGTTTACCGCAGCGCCGCAGGATATTTCCACGCATGGTTATCTGATTGACCACCAGATGAAAGACACCATGATCGAAGCGGGCGTGGCATTTCTGGCCTCGCAAATCCTGCTCGCATGGTTCATCTGGTCGTTTGGCAACCACACCACGAAAGACAAGCTCGGCTACTTTCCCGGTGGCGCAAAGGCAATGGTGATTGCTGGGTTCCTGTTGGTGGGTACGGAGGTCCTCGCGCTTGGTGTTTTCGGAACCAAAGCCTGGGCCAGTGTGTATTTCCAGCCGCCTGCCGCGGACGCGTTGCCGATACAAGTGCAGGCCGGTCAGTTTGCATTCTATTTCCGCTATCCCGGCCCAGACGGGAAGTTTGGTCCCTTGCATCCGGAACTGATCAACGAAGGCAACCAGAACTATTTCGGCTTAGACACGACGAACGACGCTGCCTCCAAAGACGACATCGTCGCTGCGGAAATGGCAATCCCCGTGAACAAGGAAATCCATCTGCTGATGCACTCAAAGGACTTGGGGCACTCCTTCTTTGTTCCTGAATTGCGCGTGCAGCAGGATTTCGTCCCCGGTCTCGACCTGTCGCTGCATTTCACGGCGACCAAGGTCGGCAAGTATGAAATCGTCTGCACGCAGTTGTGCGGACTTGGTCACTACAACATGAAAGCGTATCTCGAAGTGATGTCGCAGTCCGATTACGACAATTGGCTGAAACAACAGGCGGCATTGCAGTAAATCAGGCAGGCCATCCCTGGATGGGGTGAGCAAAAACTTTCTCGAGGTGAGCAGCATGCACGATGTATCTCACGCGACGCATCATGGTCCACCGACAACTTTTATCCGTAAGCACATCTTCAGTACGGACCATAAAGTAATCGGCAAGCAATACTATGCGCTGGCCCTCGTGGCTGCGTTTTTCGGCATGATGCTTTCCTGGATCATGCGCATCCATTTGGGCTGGACGAACGCGGCCATTCCCGGCACGCAATTACTCTCCAGCACTGGAGCGCCGGGCGGCGTAATCACGCCTGAATTTTATTTGCAGTTAATGACCATGCACGGCACCATTATGGTCTTTTTCGTTTTGACCACTGCGCCATTTGCGGCCTTCGGCAATTTCTTTTTGCCCATCCAGGTCGGCGCTGAGGATATGCCCTTCCCCCGTTTTAACATGATGTCGTTTTGGGTGACCTTCATGGCCTTTCTCGTCTTGGTCGCCTCGTTTATCGTCGGGGATGGCCCCACGCTCGGCGGTTGGACGCAGTATGCCCCGCTCAGTGCAGTCGGATCGGCGTCTGGCCCCGGTCAAGGTACCGGAGCGGTTCTGTGGGCAGCCTCGATCGGATTGTTCTGCATCGGCCAGCTACTTGGCGCTCTCAACTTCATTTCCACCACTCTCGACATGCGCACCAAAGGCATGTCGCTTATGCGCCTGCCGCTTTCCGCGTGGGCTTGGTTCATTACTTCCTGTATCGGTCTCACCGCATTTGCAGTTCTGCTCCCGGCCTGCATTCTGCTGATTCTCGATCACGTTGCTGGAACGAGCTTCTTTATTCCTTCGGGCCTCGTGATTAACGACAAGCTCTTGCCTCACTCCGGCGGCTCAACGCTTCTGTGGCAGCATCTTTTCTGGTTCTTCGGGCACCCAGAGGTGTATATCGCGATCGTCCCTGCGATGGGCGTGGTTTCGCACATTCTGGTCACGAATATGCGCAAACCCATGCTCAGCCATCGCGTGCTTATCTATTGCATGATGGGCATTGGCTTCCTGAGCTATGTGGTTTATGGCCATCACATGTTTGTGAGCGGCATGAACCCGTTCTCGGCTCTGGTTTTTTCTTTCCCGACGCTGGTCATTACGATTCCCGCCACGATCATCGTATTGATATGGCTGGGGAGTCTCTACGGCTCACGCCTTCGAATTAACTCGGCATCGCTGTTCGCGCTTGGTTTCATCTCCATGTTTATCAGCGGGGGCGTCAGCGGATTCTTCCTCGCGCAACCTTCGCTCGACATTCTTTTACACGCGACTTATTTCGTCGTCGGTCACTTCCACATGGTGATGGGCGTGGCGGCGATGTTCGGCATCTTCGCCGGAACCTATTTCTGGTTCCCCAAGATGACCGGACGCATGATGAACGAAACCTTGGGCAGAGTTCACTTCTGGATGTCGTTTGTCGGCGCCTACGCCCTGTTCATGCCATTTCATTATTTGGGGCTTGCCGCCAATATCCGCCGCTATCAGGCGTTTGTTGATGATTACCTGCAACCGCTTATTCCAGTACACAAGTTCATCACAGTGGCTGCGCTGTTTACTGGATTCGCACAGCTTATCTTCCTTTACAACCTGATCCATAGCCGCTTCTGGGGTGCGAAAGCGACGGAAAATCCATGGGAGGCCACATCGCTCGAGTGGTCAACCGATTCACCGCCGTCCTGGAACAACTTTAACGGCAAGCACATCGTCGTCTATCACGATCCTTATCAATACGGGGTACAAGGCTCGATGGGCGACTATGTGATGCAAACTTCGCCGGAGCAAGTGGCAACACCCGGGGATGAGAAATAAGAGACGAGAAGTAACTCATGGCAACGACTGTTCACGAACCACCGATTGATTTAGGCCGCACGCCTCGCACGACTTCGGGCGACGGCGGCAGAAATAACGTTACAACTGGGGGTGACCTCAAGAAGTTGGACAATTATTCTCCGCCTCCTGCTAGTACTGCGGTTTGGGTGGGGATTGCCGCTATCACCATGTCATTTTTTGCTTTCACCAGCGCACTGGTGGTGCGCAAAGGTGGAGCGCCGGATTGGAAGCACTTAACGCTGCCTCCGATTTTGTATTTCAATACGGTTCTGTTGTTGATCAGTAGTTTCACTTTACAAACTGCGCGTAAGCGCATTGCTTTATTCATGGGTGGAACGAAAATTTCCAATCCTGCATTCTGGCTGCATGCCACGATGGGCTTGGGTCTGCTGTTTGTCGCCGGGCAATACATCGCGTGGATGCAGTTGCGCGCACAGGGGCTTTACATCGCGACCAGTCCGAATAGCTCGTTCTTCTATGTGTTCACCACTATCCATGCGCTGCATGTGCTGGGCGGACTATTAGGATTGGGATATGTAATCCGCCGTTTCCATAAAGGCATTCTTCGGAAGAGCACGCTGGATGCGGCATCGCATTACTGGCATTTTATGGACGTCTTGTGGTTGTACCTGCTGTTTGTGCTTTGGAGCAAGATTTAGACCACAACATTTCAGGAGGCACTGTGAGCCAAGCCAATATCGCCCTCGGAGCGCACCAATCCGGAGCCATGGAACCGTCGCCGTTTTCCATTCCTTCGAAAAAGCTTGCGATGTGGCTGTTCATTATTTCTGACGCTATGACGTTCGCGGCGTGTCTGGTTGCTTATGGATTTCTGCGCAACTCCACGCCCAATTGGCCAACGCCTTTCCACAGCATTACCAACGTCGCCATCATGACCTTCATTCTGGTCACGAGCAGCTTGACCATGCTGATCGGCATGCGCGCGGCGCGAGCGGGAGACAAAGGAAAAGCCTTTCGCTGGATCTTGATGACCGCGGCCCTCGGCATCTTGTTCGGACTGCTCCACTTGCGGGAATGGTCTCAACTGATCGAAGAAGGCATGACCATTTTCAAAAATCCATGGGGAACGGGTTTATTCGGATCGGCGTTTTACAGCATTACCGGACTTCACTTGTTTCACGTCACTTGCGGCGTAATTGCTTTGATAGTGGTGGGATTCCGCTATCAAGGAGGGCGTTACAACGCCGATGATATTGAAGTGCTGGGCCTTTATTGGCACTTTGTGGATTTGGTTTGGATGTTCGTGGTTCCGTTCATTTATCTGTTGAACTTGAGTCACTAAATTTTCAGACGCAGGAGCCGAATCATGAGCACAAATGATCAAGCTAGCGGACTTGGCAGATACTTGGTGGTTTACGTTTGTATTCTGGCCATTGCCGGATTGCAGTTTGTTGTGGCCTACCACTCCGCCAGCTATTCGGAAATGTTTGTCCGCATGTTTTTGTTAGCGATGCTGGAAGCTGCACTTGGCGTTCTCTTCTTTATGCACCTGTGGAGCGAGAAGCGCGCATTGCTGATTTTTGTCTCCATTTTTGTTTTGTTCGTGCTGGCAACTTTGCAATATAGCTGGCCCGATGCTTTCCGGATTGTAGGCGGCGTGCCATATTCGAGTTATCATTGAGAGTGGCGATTGTGACCATGGGGCGAGTGAAAGGCTTCACACAGATTCGGGCTTGGCATTGGATGTTGGGAGTGTGTTTCCTTGCTCTCGTTTTGCCGGCAGCTCACGCCCAGAGTTGCGCACTCTGTTACACGCAAGCGGCATCGGCTGGACAGCGTGTCATTCAATCGTTGCGTAGCGGCATTTTGGTGCTGGTCATTCCGCCGGCATTTTTATCGGTGGGCGTGACCGTAATGGCATATCGCAAGCGGAACCAATTCGCAAATCCTGAAAGCGCTGCTGCCTCTGAGCGGGACTGGTAACGACCGAATAATGGCATCTACTCAAACAGTAGCTCCTCCGAACGTGACGCTTCCGTCTCTGCTTGTCACCAAATTGCGGGATTATTACACCCTGACCAAGCCGGAAGTGAACCTGCTTATTTTGATGACCACCTCGGCCGGCTACTATTTGGGCGGCAAAGGTAGTTTCCAATGGGCGGGATTGGTGCATACGCTGATCGGCACGTTATTAGTGGCCAGCGGCACCGCGACTTTAAATCAATGGATGGAGCGCGTGTGGGACGGCCAGATGCGCCGCACCGCCAATCGGCCCCTGCCTTCGGGGCGTGTGAGCCCGTTGGAAGCTTTTATCTTTGGCGTTTCTTTGAGCTTGGCCGGGGGAATTTACCTGGCGCTGACGGTCAACCGGCTGGCTTCCGCGTTAGCGGTTTCGACTTTGTTGTCCTATCTTCTGATTTACACGCCGCTGAAGCGCAAGACTCCGCTTTGCACCATGCTTGGAGCCTTTCCCGGCGCGATGCCCACGCTCATCGGATGGGCTGGCGCAACGGCCAGCATTAGTCTGCACGCCTGGTACCTCTTCGCCATCTTGTTTTTGTGGCAGTTCCCGCATTTTCTGGCAATTGCGCTGATGTACCGCGAAGACTATGAGCGCGCGGGATACAAAATGCTGCCGAGTTTCGATTTGGATTCCAAGTTCACGCGGGCAGAAATTGTGGCTTTTACTGTAGCTTTAATCGTCACCACATTACTGCCATTCGTAGATCGCGGCGGCCCCGCTTATACCTTGAGCATGGTGCTGGCCGGCGGATTCCTGCTCTACCACTCCATCAAGCTGTCAGAATCCGCCTCGCGTAAAATGGCCAGCCGTTTACTGCACGCTTCCGTTCTCTACCTGCCGGTTGTGTTGATCGTAATGGCCGTTCTTAAAGGCTAGATCAAAGCGTTATTCGGCTTTTACCAGCGGCATATCCACCAGATGTTCACTCAAAAACCACGCTTGTAGTTCATTGGTGCGCAGAACATCACTGACCGCCAAATCATTCGTACCATCGTCGCCCAGCGTGGATGCGCGCTTGGCCAACTGTCGGCATGCCCCGATGATAATCTGATGAGCGTCGAGCAAACGGGAAATCTGAACCGGAACTTCTTCGCGGCCCTTCGGGGGACGCTCAACACGAGTTGTTTCCGCTACGTCGTGGGCCATGGCAAGCGGCAATCCCCCCAAAAGCTGAATGCGCTCGGCAATGGTATCCACAATCTCAGATTGTTCGTTGAAATGTTTGTCGAAAAGAAGATGGAGTTGATAAAAAGTGGGCCCTGACACCTGCCAGTGCGACTTCTTATAGAGATCGCGAATCGCCATCGTGTCCGCGAGCAGGAAGTTCAGTTGTTCCGTCATCTCCAGACGAACAGGTTCTTCCAAGTCCAGCGGTAGAGCATGGGTCACCGTTCCGAACTCTTGAATCACATTGGCACGTTGATGTAAGCGAGGTTGTGCGGTTTTTGCGTGGTTGCCTGATGCGGTTTTTGTCGCCATGGGAGTCTCCTTATGAGAATAATTATTTCAAAAAAAGCTTGGGCCTGTCTGTTGGATGCCACAGTTCCCCTCGTGGAGACATCACATGGCGGGAAATCTTAAATTTTCGAGATGAACAGGGTTTATTAGCCCTCCGTGCCAGCAGAAATCCTCGTAGTCAATTATCATGAAAAGTTCCCATCCTAAGGCGGAGAAATAAGACGTGGCTGAGGCGCAGAAGACAAATGGACTGGAAGTTATTGAAACGCGTGAATGGCTGGATTCTTTGGATTATGTGCTGGCCAAAGGTGGCCCTGAACGCGCGGGGCGCCTGATTCAGCAGTTGTCGCTGCATGCGCGGCTTTCTGCCGGCGTAAACCTGCCCTTCACCGCGACAACTCCTTACCAAAACACGATTTCCGTGCGCCAGCAGCCTCCGTTCCCCGGCAGTCAGGATATGGAGCGGCGCATTAAAAGCCTGGTTCGATGGAACGCTCTGGCCATGGTGGTCCGCTCCAATAAAAAGACGGAGGGCATTGGTGGACACATTTCGACATTCGCTTCCGCGGCCACGCTCTATGAAGTGGCTTTCAATCATTTCTTTCGTGCGCAAACCGAAGCTGGCGATCGCGATGTCGTTTATTTTCAGGGTCATGCCGCGCCCGGAATCTATGCCCGGGCCTATTTGGAAGGGCGGCTTGGCATTGAAAAATTGCACAACTTCCGCCGCGAACTAAAACCGGAGGGCGGCCTATCTTCGTATCCTCACCCTTGGCTGATGCCGGATTTCTGGGAATTTCCCACCGTTTCCATGGGACTCGGTCCCATTCAAGCGATCTATCATGCACGTTTCATCCGTTATCTGGAAAACCGCGGCCTCAAGACTTCGACCGGCGGCAAAGTATGGGCTTTCATGGGCGACGGCGAAATGGATGAGCCCGAAGCGCTCGGTTCCATTACTCTTGCTTCCCGGGAAAAGCTCGACAATCTGATTTTTGTTGTGAACTGCAACTTGCAGCGACTGGATGGCCCGGTCCGGGGTAATGGCAAGATTATTCAGGAACTGGAAGCCATTTTCCGTGGCGCTGGATGGAATGTCATTAAGGTTGTTTGGGGCGGCGATTGGGATACGCTCATCCAAAACGACCGCGACGGCCTACTGGTCAAACGTCTCGGGGAAATTAGCGACGGGCAATATCAGAAATACTTCGTCGAGAGCGGAGCATACTTCCGGCACAATCTTTTCGGAAGTGATCCTCGCCTGCTCAAGATGGTCGAGCATCTTTCCGACGAACAACTGGCACGTTTGCGGCTGGGTGGGCACGATCCCATCAAAGTTCATGCGGCCTACCGTTCGGCTGTGGATCACTAAGGGGCGCCCACCATCATCCTCGCCAAAACCATTAAAGGTTATGGCCTCGGCGAAGCTGGCGAAGGCAAGAACATCACCCACCAGCAAAAGAAACTGAATGAGGCCGAATTGGCGACTTTCCGCTCGCGCTTCGGCATTCCCATTCACGACGAGCAATTGCACGATGCGCCCTTTTACCGTCCGGCCGACGACAGCCCGGAAATCGAGTACATGCAGCAGCGGCGCAAGCAACTCGGCGGTTATATGCCGACGCGGAAAATGCGCGCCAAGCCGCTTGCCCCCATCTCCGAATCGCACTTTGAAGAATTTTATAAAGGCACCGACGGCCGCGAAGTTTCGACCACGATGGTCTTTGTGCGCATGCTCGCGAAATTATTGCGCGACCCCGAAATCGGCAAACTGATTGTTCCGATTATTCCTGACGAAGCCCGGACCTTTGGCATGGAGGCTTTGTTCCGTCAGGTCGGCATCTACTCGAGCGTCGGCCAGCTTTACGAGCCCGTGGATATGGACACGCTTCTTTATTACAAAGAGGCAAAAGACGGCCAGATTTTG
Organism: Terriglobia bacterium; assembly: GCA_021325035.1. Taxonomy (GTDB): domain Bacteria; phylum Acidobacteriota; class Terriglobia; order Terriglobales; family Acidobacteriaceae; genus JAJPHW01. The sequence goes on along the minus strand of JAJPHW010000138.1, from coordinate 47,580 downwards.
GAAGAAGGCATCACCGAAGCCGGTTCGATGTGTTCTTTCATCGCCGCTGGTACGGCTGCTGCCAATCACGGCATCAACACGATTCCTTTCTTTATTTATTACTCGATGTTCGGCTTCCAGCGGATCGGCGACTTCATCTGGGCCGCCGCCGATATGCGCACTCGCGGGTTCCTGATGGGCGGCACCGCTGGCCGCACCACCCTTGCCGGCGAAGGTTTGCAACATCAGGATGGCCACAGCCATGTTCTGGCACTGCCCGTGCCGAACTTGTTGGCCTTCGATCCTTCGTTTGCTTATGAACTTGCCATCATCATTCAGGATGGCATCAGGCGGATGTACGTCGATCAGGAAGATATCTTCTATTACCTGACCATCACTAACGAGCCATTGCCCATGCCGGAAATGCCATCCACTCCCGGTGTGCGCGAGGGGATTCTGAAAGGCCTCTACCGTTTTAAGGCTTCAAGCAAGAAAGACTCGAAGCTTCGCGCGCAACTCTTCGGCAGCGGAACCATCATGTACGAAGTGCTCAAGGCGCAGCAGATTCTGGAAGAAAAATATGGCGTCGCGGCCGACGTTTGGAGCGTGACCAGCTACAAGGAACTCTATCGCGACGGCAATGACTGCGAGCGCTGGAACATGCTGCATCCCGGTTCCGTGCCGCGCGTGCCCTATGTCACGCAAGCCTTAAAGGATGCGCCGGGCGTTTTTATCGCCGCCTCCGACTACATGAAGGTGCTGCCGGAATCCATCGGACAATGGGTGCCGGGAAAGCTGGTTTCGCTCGGCACGGATGGATTTGGCCGCAGCGAAAACCGCGCTTCGCTCCGCGACTTCTTTGAAGTGGATGCCAAGCACATTGTGCTGGCCACTTTGAGTGCGTTGGCGCGGGAAAAACAGATCGGCGTGGATGTCGTGCAAAAAGCGTTGAAAGACCTCGACATCAACCCAGAGAAACCAAACCCGGCCATCAGCTAACCGGGTTTTACTGTTGCATAACCGCTTCGTCCGCCGAAGCACAGATTCAGGAGAACGTTAGGTGACAGATTTTAAGCTACCGGAACTTGGCGAAAACATTCATCAGGGAGATCTCGTGCGCTTGCTGATTTCTCCCGGCGCGAGCATCGCCGAGGGGCAGCCGGTGATGGAACTGGAAACGGACAAGGCCGTCGTCGAAGTGCCTTCTTCGATTTCCGGGAAAGTCAAAGATATCCGCGTCAAAGAAGGCGAGAAAGTCAAGGTCGGCCAGGTCATTTTCACCGTAGAAAATGGCTCAGGCGCGAAAGCTGAGCCTGCGGCAAAACCCGTCCCTGCTCCTGCAGCCGTGCCGCAAGTTGCACCTCAAAAAACAGAAGTTGTGCCTCAAAAAGAAGAGGCCAGGGCCGCGGCAGCCTCTTCCTCGACGGTGCCAACATCGCCGGCGGTTTCATCTTCATTCGGCCCCTCGGAGTTCCGCCTTCCCGAGCTCGGCGAGAACATCCACCAAGGCGATTTAGTCCGCCTGATGATTGCACCCGGAGCCAAAGTTTCCGAAGGCCAGCCGGTGATGGAGCTGGAAACCGACAAAGCCGTCATCGAAGTGCCCTCGTCTGTCAGCGGTACCGTAAAAGACATCCGCGTCAAAGCTGGAGAAAAAGTCAAAGTTGGCCAGGTGATCTTTACTCTGGAAGGCGGTGCATCTGCCGCGCCTGAAAAACCAAAGCATCTTCCGGTGGAACACGTTTCCGGGCAGCATAGCGCGAGGCTTGCCTACCAGATGGCGGTTCAGGCGGAAGGAAAAACTGAAGAGGAAGTTTTTAAACCCGATGCTCCTTCGGCATCGCTCCCCTCTTTCAGCATGCCTCCGCAACTTGGAAAAGTTGCCGGCACCGAACACGGTGAACCCGTACCTGCCGCGCCCTCCGTTCGAAGATTGGCGAGGGAAATCGGGGTTGATATCCATCAAGTAACCGGCTCTGGCCCGGGCGGCCGCATCAGCGAAGATGACGTAAAGCTCTTTGCAAAATCATTGCTCGCCGCCGCAGCAGCCCCATCTGCCACGCATTTCGCCGAGCCCGCGCTCCCCGATTTCTCCAAGTGGGGAAAAATTGAGCGCGTCGCCATGCGCGGCGTTCGCCGAAAGACCGCCGAGCACCTCCGCGAAGCCTGGAACACCATTCCCCACGTCACGCAGCAGGACAAAGCCGATATCACCGAACTCGAGCAGCTTCGCGCCCGCTTCGCTCCCAAAGCTGAAGAAGCTGGCGGCAAGATGACGGTGACGGCGATCGCGCTAAAAGTCTGCGCCTCCGCCCTGAAAGTTTTCCCGCAATTCAATGCCAGTATTGACATTGGGAAAGAAGAAGTTGTTTACAAGCAGTACATCAACATCGGCGTCGCCGTCGATACCGATCGCGGCCTCCTCGTTCCTGTGATTCGCGACGTGGACAAAAAGAACATCGTCGAACTTGCTGCCGAACTGACCCAGATGTCGAAAAAAGCCAAAGAGAAAAAACTTCAGCCAGCCGACATGGAAGGCGGGACATTCACGATTACCAATCTTGGCGGCATCGGCGGGACCGGCTTTTCGCCGATTGTGAACCATCCTGAAGTGGCGATTCTTGGCCTCTCGCGCTCCAGCATGGAGCCGGTCTGGATGAATGGAAAGTTCGAAGCGCGCCGCGTGCTGCCGCTTTCGCTCTCCTACGATCATCGCTTGATTGACGGCGCTGACGCGGCCCGCTTCCTGCGCTGGATCGCCGAAGCCTTTGAACAGCCATTCTTATTGTCAGTACAGGGATAAAATTCAACCGCCGAGCGCGCAGAGTACACAGAGACAGATTTCAAATTCCAGGTTTCTCCGCGTACTTGGCGTTCTCTGCGGTGAGCGAAAACAATGACTGAATCTTCTAATTTGCGCATTGCAGTTGTCGGTGCCGGCCCCGGCGGTTACGCTGCCGCATTTCTCGCGGCCGACCTCGGCATGAATGTCACGCTCATTGACCCTGAGCTTAATCCCGGCGGCGTCTGCCTCTATCGCGGCTGCATCCCCTCCAAAGCTTTACTTCACGTCGCCAAATTAATTGATGAATCGCGCCACGCCAAGAATTGGGGAGTCGAATTCGCCGATCCGAAAATTGATCTTGCCCAACTGCGCTCGTGGAAAGAAGGCGTCGTAAAAAAGTTAACCGGAGGCCTTGGCCAGCTCTCCAAGCAACGCAAAGTCACCTATTTTCAAGGCACTGCTGGATTCGAAAACTCGACCACGCTCCGCATCACGAAAAATGACGGCAGCGCCGAATCACTCAGTTTCGACCGCATCGTTCTTGCCACCGGCTCGCGGCCTGTGATTATTCCCAGCCTCAAGCTCAATACGCCGCGGATGCTCGACTCCACATCCGCTCTCGATCTAAGCGACGTTCCTGGATCTCTGTTGGTCATCGGAGGCGGCTACATCGGGCTCGAACTTGGCACCGTCTATGCCGCGCTCGGCTCCAAAGTTTCCGTGGTCGAAATGCTTCCCGGGCTTCTTCCCGGTGCCGACCGCGATCTCGTGCTTCCGCTGCACAAACGCCTAGAAAAAATATTCGATTCAATTCTGTTAAACACCACCGTCGCCGGAGTCAAAGAAGAAGCCAACGGCATCTGCGTCACTTTCGATGGCCCCGACGTCAAAGAAAAAGAGCTCGTATTCGATAAAGTTCTCGTCTCCGTTGGGCGCAAGCCGAACTCTGAAATCCCCGGCCTCGATAAGACACAGGTTCAGGCCGACGCAAAGGGATTTATCAAAATCAATGCCCAGCGTCAGACCGATGATCCAGCCATCTACGCCATTGGCGATGTTGCTGGTGAGCCTATGCTGGCGCATAAAGCTTCGCACGAAGGTAGAACCGCCATCGAAGCGATTGCCGGACACAAAGTCGCTTTCGAGCCCAACGCGATTCCAGCGGTAGTCTTTACCGATCCCGAAATCGCATGGGCTGGTCTCACTGAAACCCAGGCGCAAAAAGACAATCGCGAAATCACCGTCGCGCGCTTTCCGTGGGCTGCATCCGGACGTGCTCTCACGCTCGATCGCACCGAAGGTATGACCAAGCTCATCATCGATCCAAAAACCGAACGCGTACTTGGTGTCGGAATCGTCGGCGCGGGCGCCGGAGAACTCATCGCCGAGGGAGTCCTGGCGATCGAGATGGGCGCGTGCGCGAAAGACTTGGCTCTGACCATCCATCCGCACCCGACGTTGTCGGAAACAGTCATGTTTTCCGCGGAAGTGTTCTTTGGAACGGCCACCGACATCTATCGTCCTAAAAAACGTTAGGGAGTCATCATTCGATACAATAAATCGCTTGAGCGTGGATGAAAGTCTATGCTTGCTACGTCTATGAAGATGCGCTCGCAAAAAGCGGTTTTGGGCCGGATTGCCTTATACGTTGCCCTTGTTTTCGCGTTCTTGCCAAACGCTTCCGCGCAGCTTCTTCAGCAACTCACCAATCCCCAGGCCACCGCAAGTCCGCAAGCTCCGCAAGATCCTCTGGGCCGCGATACCCCCAGCGGGACCGTTTTTGGTTTCCTTCAGGCCGCGCAAGCTCATAACAACGCCGTGGCCGCGCAATACCTCCAAATGCCTGCCGGCAAGCGCCTTCCGCAGGCCCAGATTGAAGAACTCGCAACCCAGTTAAAGGATGTTCTGGATGAGGCCTACAAGGGCAGCGTGCGCCGCATCAGCAGTTCGCCCGATGGAAATCCGCAGGAGGGCGTTGCGCCCGGACGCCAGGAACTCGGCGTACTCGCCGCCGGCGATGTCGAGGCCAATTTAACTTTGGTTCGCGTCACTGACGTGGATGGCCTGAAAATCTGGCTCTTTTCCGAGGAAACTCTCGCCAAAGTTCCCGAACTCTACGATCAGCTTGAAATTCATCAGGTTGAAACCAAACTGCCGAATTTTTTGGTGGGACATGAACTTTCCGGTCTGGCCCTTTGGCAGTGGATTGCCATCTTTCTAGCCATTCCGATCGCGGCGGGAATCGGATGGGTCCTGACCCGCCTGTGCGAAATTCCAAGATATTTTTGGTTGCACATCCGCAAACAGAAAGGTTCCGCAGTCTGGCCCGCAATTATGAAGCCGCTTTGGCTGGTGCTGAGCACCTGGACGCACGCGTTCATTATTGCGCGTCTGCGGTTGCAGTTGCTGCCCCGGCACTATTACCTGATCACGGCCAGCGTGGTCTTCATCGCCGGAGCAAGCTGGTTGTTGTGGCGGATTTTGCAGCAGATTCTCCGCCGTGTACGCCAGCGCGCAATCTATGCCGGACGTACCGGCACCGGTTCGCTTATGCTCCTGGGCGAGCGCATGCTCAAGGCGGCCATCTTTGTTGTGGCGGTTCTCGCCATTCTCAGCACGATGGGCTTCAATATGAGCACCGCGCTTGCCGGACTCGGCATCGGCGGTATCGCCGTGGCTTTTGCCGCGCAAAAAACATTGGAAAATCTTTTCGGTGGAGTTTCCATCCTTGGCGATGAAGTCATTCGCGTCGGGGACATGATCAAGGTCGGTGACCGCCAGGGGACGGTGGAAGACATCAGCCTCCGCTCAACCCGGCTGCGCACGCTTGATCGCACCGAGCTTTCCATCCCCAACGGGACGCTCGCAACAGCCAACATTGAGAACCTCTCCCGGCGCGACAAAATGTTGTTCAATGCGAAACTGGGCCTGCGCTGCGAAACTTCTGCCGATCAACTGCGTTACGTGCTGGCGGAGATTCGCCGCTTGCTCTATGAGCATCCGAAAGTGGAAACCGATGGCGCGCGCATTCGCTTTGTTTCTTTCGACGCCAGCGCTTTGACGCTCGAGATCAATTGCTTCATTCTCGCCACGAAAACCCCGGATTTTGCTGCTATTCAAGAAGACCTTCTTCTTTGGATCATGGATATTGTTGAAGCTTCCGGCACCGGTTTCGCCTTCCCCTCGCAGACTGTGTACCTCGGTCAGGACACGGGATTGAATAAAGAGAAGGCCGCGGAAGCGGAAAAGAAAGTACGTGATTGGCGCGCGGCAGGGAAGTTGCCCTTCCCCGATTTCGCCGCCGACGAAATTTTTGAAATCAGCAATTCGCTGGCTTATCCGCGTCCCGAGGCATCAGTGCGGAAGCCGAAACCATAAGGAGTACGGATGTCTGTTATCGCAGTTCCCGAAGTTGCATCTCAAAATACCGCGCCAGCCTGGATGGATCAAGCGGTCACCAAACTGGAAGCGGATCTCGTCGCCATCCATGGCGAATCGCAGCGCGAGCGCGCCCGCCGCGGCCTGCATCAGGTCGCGCAATTCTGGCGTGAAACCGATGGCGACCAGCAGGTTTTTGAAGACACCGTTCGTACTTATTTTGCCGGAGATGCCGTTACGCTCGACGCGCTCTTTCATCGCTTCGAGACCCTCTTCGAACAACTCGACGGACACATGCACGAGATTTATCGCCAATTCCGCCAGCAGATTGACCTTGATCTTGGCCCCGTCCTTCCGGTGGATGAAATTTTCGGCGGCTACTATCCCGGCGCGCAAATGACCGACGACATGTTCGATAACAAACTCGGCTTCGTTGTGTTGCTGAATTTTCCGCTCACTACATTAGAAGAGCGCACCAAAGATGCCGCCCAACGCTCCCGCCGCGAATGGGCAGAAATTCGTCTGGCGCAACGTTTCGATAAACGCATCCCCGCTTGGGTAGGTCAGGCGGTAACTCAGGCAGAAGCTGTTTCCGGCCGCTACATTGCTGAATACAACATCTGGATGCACCATCTTCTAACCGATGATGGCCAGCGCCTTTTTCCGCGAAAGATGCGTCTGCTCAGCCATTGGGGATTGCGTGACGAAATCAAATCCAACTACAGCGATCCAGAAAATGGCCTGCGTAAGCAGCGCATGATCCAGCGCGTGATGGAGCGCGTGATTGATCAAACCATTCCCGCAGCAGTCGTCAACAACCCCGCAGCGGATTGGAACCCCTTCACCAACCAGGTCTCTGCCAGCAATATTAATGACTCGAGTGATCCAATTCCTTCACGCGAAATCAGCAGCGCCGCCGAGCCGGATACGCGCTATGCCATGCTGCTCAAAACTTTCCATGCAGCCCGCAAAGCCGATCCATATTCGCCTACCGCGCCCACGCACATTGCCCGCCGCTTCGACGAAGACCGCGAAATTCCCGAAGAGCGCGTAAAGGCCATGCTCGAGCAAACGCTGACTTCTCCGCTCATGCCCAAGGTCGCCAAACTGATTCAGTCCCGTCTTGGCCGCCCGCTCGAACCATTCGACATCTGGTACAGCGGTTTTCGTCCCGGAAGTCAGCAAAGCGAATCTGAGTTGGATGCGGTTGTAGCCAAACGGTACCCGACGCCCGCATCTTACGAACAGGACATTCCTAATCTTCTCGGTAAACTGGGATTTTCTTCGCAACGCGCCCAATATCTCGCCGGCAAAATCGCCGTCGATCCTGCGCGCGGCTCCGGTCACGCCATGAGCGCTGGCATGCGCTCCGAAAAAGCGCACCTGCGCACTCGCATCGCAAAAACTGGGATGGATTACAAAAGCTTTAACGTCGCCGCCCACGAAATGGGCCACAACGTCGAGCAAGTCTTTTCCCTCAATAATGTTGATTTCACGCTCATGCGCGGTGTTCCCAACACATCTTTTACTGAAGCTTTTGCATTCTTATTTCAAGGTCACGATCTCGAACTGCTCGACTTGCCCGCTCCCGACGCTCGCAGCCAAGCCGAAAAAACGCTTAACGATTTCTGGGCCACCTGCGAAATCAGCGCCGTCGCGCTTGTGGACATCGCCGTCTGGCACTGGATGTACGACCATCCCGACGCCTCGCCGGCAGAACTCAAGCAGGCAGTTCTGCAAATCTCCAGAGATACCTGGAACCGCTTCTATGCTCCCATTTTTGGGGTTCGTGACGTTACGCTTCTTGGTGTCTATTCGCACATGATTGATACCTTCATGTACCTGCCCGACTATCCCATCGGCCACCTGATTTCCCACCAAATCGAAGAGCAGATGAAAAAAGCCGGCAGCATCGGCCCCGAGTTTGAGCGCATGGCCACCATGGGCCGTCTTACGCCCGATCTGTGGATGCAAAATGCCACTGGCAAACCGGTGGGCGCCGAAGCCCTTCTCACGGCCGCCCAAAAAGCCCTGGATATTGTGACTGCTGGATAGCCCACACCACGGTAACTTGCGGCATTCTTGCGGCCATTCGTACCATCAGGCATGGCCCAGCGAGCGTTCGTTTTCTCCAGCGATTTGAAAACGCTGGGAATTCTCACTCTTATTTTTGAAGAACTGGCGGTGTCTTACGAGCATTGCTCGGATTCTGTTACCGCCGTCAAGAAAATCTCTTCCGAGGGATACGACGCAGTTCTTGTTGATTGCGATGCTTTGCAATCCGCCACGCAGATTTTTGCGATCCTGCGCGGCTCCACCATCAATCACGGCGCTATGTCCGTTGCCATGGTGGACGGCAAAGCCGGTGTCCCCACAGCTTTTCGCCTGGGCGCAAAAACCGTATTGAGCAAGCCGCTCTCCATGGAGCAGGCCCGCACCACGTTGCGGAACGCCCTGGCAATGCAGCGCCGCGATACCCAGGAAAGTAAAGCCCACGCTGCGGCTGCCACTGTTTCTCAGCCTCCAGCCACGCCAACTTCTTCAGCGCCGGAGCTGGAGTCACCGTTAAGCACGAATTCATTTCGCACTTTTGCTACGCCGAAAGCTCCAGAAGGAGTTCAACCTGCCGCTGCGTCGGAACCTGTGATCGCAGCTTCAGCCCAGGGTGCAGCCGCCGCGCCTGCGCGTGCCCTTAGCAAGCCGGCGAATGAGCAACTTCCCGTTGAAGCTCCAAAAGCCTCGCCAGCAGCTGAACACAAGGCAGCTCCGGCAGCTCCACAGCCTGTCGAGAAGAGCGTCGCGTCAAAAATTCCCGCGCCGCAGGTGGAAAACAAGCCGCCTGTTCCCCGCGCGCAAACGCCTGTGGCTACGCCTTCGTTCGCCATGCTTGGGGACACACAAAAGAAAAGCAATCGCGGTGTGATCATCGGATTGTTGGTGGCTGCTGTTGCTATCGCGGCCCTGGCATTCCAGCCGCGAGTCCGCAGCGCAATTGCATGGCAGTATGCGCGCTTGGTGCATCACAACGTTGCGGCCACGCCGGTAGCTCCTGTAACTCCGGAGCCAGCTCCTGCGACTCAAGCCGCGCCCACGGATGCGGCTGCAACTGCGGCCCAGCCCGATGCTGCTCCAGCCGCTCCCGATCCATCCACGCTGGCGCAAGGTTTTCAAGATACTCCGCCCGATGCATCGGCCTTATCCACCGCGCCTGCGGCTGACAATGCGCAGCCTGTTGCCGTGCCCGGAGACTTGGCTGCCGCGCACATCGTTCATAGTGTCGCGCCCTGGTATCCCACAAAAGCCCGTCATGCTCACATCAAGGGTGCAGTCGTGCTGAACGCGAACGTCGCAGCTGACGGAACCGTGCAATCGACCGATGTGGTCAGCGGAAATCCCATGCTGACACTGGCTGCGCAGGAAGCCGTCCAACAGTGGCAATACCAGCCCTACTATCAGGATGGCCAGCCCGTCGCATTTCAGACCCAGGTGAGGGTGAATTTCCCCCAACCGAAGCGCTAACCCATAAAAACTCGAAAATACAATTACCTGCGTAACTTGCTGGGCAAAACGAATGTACTTACGATTTGGCCATGAACTACGCTGCGCTCATTTTCTGCCCGGATGAAAAAACTACCCGCGTTTTGACGCAAGTCCTTAACGATGTCGAGTTTACCGTCGAACCCTGCACCGAAGCCTTTGCCGCTGTCAAGAAATTGATGGCCCAGCGTTTCGATGCCGTGGTTGTGGACTGCGACAATGACCAGAATGCGGCGTTGATGTTCAAGAGCGTGCGTAATTCCGAGATGAATCAGGCTGCTTTGACCGTAGCCGTTGTCGGTGATCAAGCTGGCGTCGCCAAAGCTTTCCGCTTGGGGGCCAATCTTGTTTTAACCAAGCCGATTAACGTCGAGCAGGCCAAGGGCACCTTGCGCGTCGCCCGGGGATTGCTGAAAAAAGGCGAAGCTCCAAAGACAACAACATCAACGCCATCAGTTGTTGCTCCATCCGCGCCTGCCGCGCAGAAACCCGCACAACCCGTCACTCGCGCCGAGAGCGCGCCTGTGCAGACTTTTGCCGCCAAACCGGCAATCCATATTCCGCAACCGCCTCCCGCTCCTGCAAAAGCCGTTCCTGCAATCGCCGCTTCTGCTTTGGAGTTGGAGCCAGAACCGCTTCCCGCAGCCACGCCCGATGATGCGGCATTGCTTGAGTCCATGCCCACGCCCGTCAATCCGCTGAAAAATTCGTGGCCCGCAGCCAGTGAAACCAAAATTTCCAAGCCCGCGCCTGCTTTCTCGGATGCTCACGCTTCCAGCGGCGCCGCCGCCGCACCGGCAAGAGAAGTCGCGCCGGCAAAAGAAGCCACGCCGGTTAAGGCCATCGAGCCGGAAGTAAAGCCAGCCGAACACAAAGCCGCGGCAACCGTTTTCAACTTGCCGAAAACAGAAGAGTCGGCGCCCGAAGTAAGCCACACCCAGGACTTCGCAACTGCAAAAATCACGCACTCCGACGCTCCCATGTTTTCTTCCATCTCGGGCTCGGCGGATGCCGATGCTTCCGGAGACGGCAGCGGCAAGAAGATTGGCATCATCGCCGTGGCGGTCTTAGCTTTGGCAGCAGTGGGTTATTTTGTGGTCAGCAAATCGCATCATCCAACGGCCGCGCCAGCGCAGCAATCGTCGCAGGCGTCTCCGGCAGCGTCGCAGAGCGCGCCGATTCCAACGGCTACACCGAATTCGCAGTCGAGTGCCTTAACGTCAACGACGTCAACCAAACCGGCAGCGCAAGTTTCTTCGCAGATTTCGAACACTCAGCCCGCAAAACCCTCGTCCAATACATCTCCGGAAAAGTCCGCAGACAAGACTGACAAAACCTCGGAGAAGTCCGAGAAATCCAGCGCATCCGCGAAGAATTCCGAAGCAGCAGCAGAAGTTGCTCCGCTTCTTGTGAAGAATGAAGCGCCTCAACCGCCCCCCGCGCCTGTAGCTGAAACACCGGCTCCGGAAGCCCCCAGCATGGATGTCGCCGCGAGCGATGCCAGCAAAAATGCTCTTTCCGGCATCGTCAGTTCTGTACCCGCAAATGTGCCTAAGCCTTCGGGGCAGGCCATTAAAGTTTCGCAGGGAGTTTCACAAGGCTTGCTCATCAAGCGCGTGAATCCAACTTATCCGCCGCAGGCGATGTCGGCTCGCATTCAAGGCTCAGTCCTGTTGGACGCCCATATCGGCAAAGATGGCAGCATTACCAGCGTGAAGACCTTAAGCGGCGATGCTGTGTTGGCTGGCGCCGCCACGGATGCGGTGAAGCAATGGAAATACAAGCCCTACTATCTCGATGGGCAGGCGATTGATATCGAGACCCAAATCACGGTGAACTTCAAGCTGCCCTAAAATAGAACTTGAGAATTTGGAAGCGCGGGCACGATGCTCGCGCTTTTATTTTTCAATAAGCCAGCAGAATTCGCAGATCTCGCAGATTGTTACCCGTCGGCCCAGTCATAATCGCATCGCCGAGTTCACTAAACAGGGGATATGCGTTGAAAGCGGACAGGTAAGCGGCTGGATCTTTACCTAACTCGGTCGCTCGCGCGTGCGTACTCCCGTCCACGACCGCTCCCGCTGCGGGACTATTTCCATCAACGCCATCCGTGCCTGCGCTTAGGACCGTGATATTTTCTTCTGCTATCTGTTCCGCGCAAACCAGCGCAAATTGCTGATTGCGCCCGCCTGTTCCTCCATTCGTCACTTTCACCGTCACTTCTCCGCCGGAGAGCAGGCAAACACGCTCATACTTCTGTTTCAAATCTCGCACTTTTCCAAGAAGATACTTCGCGGCATCGGCATAATCCCAATCGTCGCAACTGTTGTCCACTTCCACATGAAACCCCAGCCGTTTAGCTTCGGCCTTTGCCGATTCCAGCAGCGTGGCGTTCGATAACACCGTCCACCAGCGCGAACGCTGAAAGGCCACATCATCCGATTTTGGAGTTTCTTCGAGCGCGCGCCGTTGAAATAGTTCCCGCACCGTTTCGGGAAACTGCGCGGCCATACCGTACTTGTTTGCAATGGCATAGCAATCTTCCACCGACGTCGAATCAGGCATCGTCGGTCCGGAGGCCAATGCATCCGGCGCGTTATCGGGAACGTCTGAGATCAAAATAGAAACCTGCTGCGCGGGAGAAGCTGCTTGCGCCATCCGTCCGCCCTTGACTGCGGAAAGATGCTTGCGGATCGTGTTCATCTCCGCAATCGGCGCTCCCGAATGGACCAGCGTTTTGTACGTGGCAATCAAATCTTCCAGCGAAATCTCGTCATCCATCGGTTTTTCGACGATGGAAGATCCTCCTCCGCTGATCATGTAAATCACGAACGAAGCTGCATTTTGCGCCTGCAAAGATTTCAATATGGCTTCCGCAGCAAGAATGGACTCTTTATTCGGCGTGGGATGTCCTCCCCGAAAATACCGAAATCCGCGTAATTGCGAGTCCGGTTCAGTTGAGCTGGCCACAATGCCTTCAAACCGGTCGCCTGCCTGCGCGGTCAGAGCGCGGGCCATGCTGTGGGCTGCCTTGCCGATGGAGACAACCACAATCCGCCCGAAGGTATTCAGATCGTAGAGATCTTCACAGATGCGCAGTACGCCGCGTTCACACTGCACCTGCCGTTCGAATGCCCGGTCAATGGAAGATTCGGCCAGCGCGTGGTCAAAAAGATTCCTCGCCAAAGTGCACATTTCCGCGGAGGCATTTTTATTTTCCGGCAATGCAGGCATGACCAGGATTATACAAAGCCCGGATGGCAAAACTTTGATAGGGCAATTGCGGCACAAGGTGCTGATCGTAAAGAGTTTATTCCCAGAGCGTGCGAACTTCTGATTCGCGACGCTGCAAGAATATGCTTGACAAGGCCGGTAAAACGTAATAAATCGTAACTAATAAGTTATAAACGAAACAAATCGGAATAATCGAACGCTGGAATTTCCCCTAGGAGGCTCCATGAAATCCCGTTGGTATTCCATCTTCGCAGCCGCGCTCATGGCTGCTCTACTTTGTATTTCCGCATCAGCCACCACTTACTACGTTTCCACCTCCGGCAGCAACAGCAACAACGGACTCAGCACCAGCACCGCCTGGCGCAACATTCAATATGCGGCCAATCATGTCGTCGCCGGCGACACGGTCGAAGTGCTCGGAGGTACTTACAACGAAACGGTGAACATTCCCGCCTCCGGCTCCGCGACCGCGGGATATATCACCTTTCAGAACTATTCCGGCCAAACTCCTGTGATAGACGGCACCGGCCTCAGTATCCCCGGCGGACAATATGGTTTGCTGAACATCGCCAGCCAGAGCTACATCATTTTTGAGGGGTTTACCTTACAGAACTACAAAACCACCAAGCGAAATATCGTTTCCGTCGGAATTTATGTAACCGGCGCAGGAAGCTACATCCAAATCCTCAACAATCACGTGCAAGACATCATCACCACGGCAACTGGATGCAACGCGAACGCTTTGGGCGTCGCTTTTTATGGAACGCAAGCGCCCGCCTCGCTCAATAACATCACATTCACAGGCAATGAAGTCAGCAATTTGAAAACCGGTTGCAGCGAGTCCGTCACCTTCGACGGCAATGTGGATACTTTCACCGTCGCCAACAACTCCATCCACGACAACAACAACATTGGCATTGACGCCATTGGCTTTGAAGGAGTCTCTCCGCAGACTGCTTATGATCAGGCGCGCAACGGATACATCGGCGAGAACAGCGTCTACAACATCACTTCGCAGGGAAATCCTTCCTACTCAAGCGGATGCTGGTGCGCGGACGGCATCTATGTTGACGGCGGCACAGAGATCATTATCGAGCGCAATCTTGTCCACAATGTTGATCTCGGCATTGAAATGGCCAGCGAACACTCCGGCAAGACTTCGAGTTACATCACCACGCGCAGCAATCTCATTTACTTCGGCAACTCGGCGGGGATTTCCATCGGCGGCTATGCCAGCGGCGTCGGCGGCAGCGATCACATTGACATCGTCAACAACTCGCTCCTCGAAAACGACGGAAAGAATACCGGCAGCGGCGAATTCCAGATTCAATACCATGCCACCAACAACATCTTTGAAAACAACATCGTCTATGCCGGAAAGCAGGCTTTGCTGGTGAATGATTACACAAAATCCACGCCCAGCCCGGCCACGCTCGACTACAACATCTACTACTCGCCTTCCGCTGCTAATAATTCCAATTGGGTCTGGCAGGCTAAAGCAATTACAGGATTTACTGCTTATCAAACAGCATCTGCGCAAGATTCCCACTCGCAATATGTGGATCCCGAGTATCTAAGCATCACAACGCCCAATCTTCAGGTGCAGCCCACTTCCCGTGCCGTCAATGCCGGCAACAATTTAGGCGTGACAATTGAAGGCGCGCTCGACTACGCCGGAAATGCCCGCGTACAGGGTTCGGATATTGATATTGGCGCTTACGAGCAGTGAATTTCAGGAGCGGGTGCTCGCGCCCGCTCCGTTCTTCCCAAAATGGGAATCCTCGGGCCTGCCAGCCTCGTTTCCATTGACGTTTAAAACCCCTACGTAGTGGCCCTAGATTGCCCCAGGATCGACGATCAGGCCGCGGACCATCTGACCCCTGCGGGGAATCTCTATCGCGTTAAAACGCATTTAAATGCGATTGTCGGCTATGTAAATTTTACTCTTTTATATGTACAAAAATGTACGTATATTTGCAGAACACACTAATCTGTTTAATTTCATAAACATCCAGAGCTTTTGCCTGGTCATCTCCATCCAGACGCAATTCTTTTCGTCGTTGTATAAAATCCAGAGAGGCTTTAACGGAGGAATACACGATGAAAGTCGCATTTCTGGGGTTAGGCATCATGGGACGGCCGATGGCGGCAAATCTGGCCAAGGCCGGTCACGAAGTCACGGTTTGGAACCGCACTCCGGGCAAAGAGGTCGAAGGTGCGCGCACCGCCGCTTCGCCGGCCGAGGCCGCTAAAGGCTCGGAAGTCGTATGGATTTGCGTCTCCGACACCAAAGCCGTTGAAAACGTTCTCTTTGGGGCGCAGGGAGTGGCTGAATCTCTGGCTTCCGGCATGACCGTCGTGGACTCCAGCACTATCGCTCCCTCTGCCACGCAGAAATTTGCTGACCGCCTCCGGCCGCAAGGTGTTCGTTATGTGGACGCTCCTGTCACGGGCTCAAAAGTAGCCGCCGAAGGCGGAACGCTGATCTTCATGGTCGGCGGCGACGAGGCTGTGATTGATTCGCTCAAACCGCTCTTCGCTGCGATGGGCAAAAAGATCTTCCGCATGGGGGAGACCAGCAAAGGCCACGCCGCCAAGCTGGTGATGAACCTGCAAATTGCCATGATTTACGAAGGCTTTGCCGAAGCCCTCACTCTCGGCGCAAAACTTGGCGTGGACGCCGAAACTTTGCTGCCGCTCATCAATGCCTCCATGGTGAAATCGGGCGTTGTCGAATATAAAGCCCCGTTCATCCTCAAGCGCGACTTTACCCCCAATTTTCCTTTGCGACTGATGTATAAAGACTTGCGCCTGGCGCTCGAAGCTGCGAAGGAAATGCGCGTGAAGCTGCCGGGACTCGAAACTGTCGAAGAGATTTACGAAATCGCCGCCGAGGATGGCCAAGGAGATCTCGATTACGCCGCAACCCTGACCCTCCTCGAAAAATGGGCCGGCGTGGAAGTAAAAGGCGCAGCATGATCGCAAATTTGAAAACAACGAGGTTGCTATGAGCGTCATGAACATAAAAGAGAAAGTGGCTTCGCTCGGCAAGCCCGTCCCCGAGTTGCCGGTTCGCGATCTCGAGCGCGCGCAACAGTACTACAAAGCCACGCTCGGCTTTGAGATTGGATGGCTTTACCCCGGCAATGAGATTGGGTCGGTTTCACGCCGCGATATGGGCCCAATCTTCTTTCGTAAAAAGACACCGCCCTTCGAAGCCGCGGTTCACTGGGTGTACGCCGAAGACATCGATGCCTCCTACGAAGAACTAAAGTCCTCGGGCGCGAACATCGTCGATCCCCTGCAAAAGAAGCCCTGGGGATTGCGGCAATTTACCGTGCAGGATTTAGACGGCAATCTCTTCCACTTCCATCACGATTGAACATGACGAATTAAGAGGAATTTTATGGACTACCTACTCAAAACCGAACCGACCGTTTATTCCTTCGCGAATTTACAAAAAGACAAAACCACCATTTGGGATGGCGTGACCAATCCCGTCGCAGTAAGGCATCTTCGTGAGATGAAGCCCGGTGATCACCTGATTATTTACCACACTGGCGACGAGAAGAGCGCGGTCGGCACCGCGACTGTGGTTTCCGTGGACGATAAAGACCCCAAAGTTCCGCTGGTAAAAATTCAGGTGGGCGGCCCGATAAAACCTGTAACTCTGGCCGAAATCAAAGCGAATAAACTCTTTGCCGATTCGCCCTTGGTGCGTATAGGCCGATTGAGCGTCGTCCCGCTGACCAAGCAGCAATATAAAGCGCTAACAGAGGGGTAAGCCCGCAAAATTAAAAGCCGGAGCGGATGCTTTGCCGGTACCTCACCCGCTCCGAAAAGCGCCAATTTATTTCACTTGGGCGCGAAGGTAGTTGCCCAGCTCTGATGCAGGGCCTTTGATCAGCTTGTCGTCCACATCCATGACGCGGTGTTTGTGTTGCGGATGCGGACGAAATTCCAGGGTTTTTCCGTCGCTGGTCTTGAACGAATCAGCGCGTACTGCACCCACCAACTTGCCATTCGCATCGGTAATTACATTTAGCTTTGCCATTTTCGAATCCTCCGGCCATAAGGCCCGTTTGTTGTTGAGATTGTGGAAGGCCAATCCCTTAGGACAGACCGCCGCCTTCCAATTCCATCCACGTGTCTGAGCCGAAGTTCGAAACTGTGATGGAATAACCCACCCGGCCTTGCAAATCCAGTGACTTGCCCTGGTTGTTGGTGACCAGAACGCCGCCATTGTCTTGTGGAGAGCCTTGTGCAAACTGCGCCCCTTCATCCGAGGTGCCGTTGTTGAACCAAAAGCCGATTCCAAAGTTCTGTGCGCCGGCTGGAATGAACGCCCAAAAAGGTACGTTGTACGCCATACTTCCTCCTTGATTACATCCGGCTTGATTACCGGACTCTTGCCCAATAGTGATCGAGCGCAAAGTTTCGTTTCATCCCTTGCGCTGAATCTTGCAAATTGGGGCGATTTTCCGATTTGAATTTCGCGGACTATTTTCTACGTACCTGTTACTCAGGTAATCCCTCTATTACACAAGTCTTACAATCGGTTTTCTTATCCGCTGCTATGTTGGTGATATACCACCAGTTCAGGGGACAGAAAGCCATGGAACTCGAAGCTCTCAATCGCAAAGCCGCCGCCAACAATGAAGTCAACTGGGTCACCGCCATCTTTATGGGTCTTTTTCATGTCGGCGCCATCGCGGCGTTGTTCTTTTTTACGTGGAAAGCTCTTTTTGTAGCAGCATTTTTGTGGTGGGTGTCGGGCAGCCTCGGCATCGGCATGGGCTATCACCGTCTGCTGACGCATCGCGGATACAAGACTCCCAAATTCGTCGAGTACTTCCTGACCGTCTGCGCCACACTCGCCCTCGAAGGCGGCCCGATTTTCTGGGTGGCCACGCACCGCATACATCACCAATATTCTGATCACGATGGCGATCCGCACTCCCCGATTGACGGCAAGTGGTGGGCGCACATGGGCTGGATCCTCATGGGTAAGTCCATGCACCATGACACGACCACGCTGGCGAAGTACGTTCCCGACCTCGCCAAAGACAAATTTCACGTCTGGATTACGAAATATCACTACGTTCCCATGGTCGTGCTCGGCCTGATTCTGCTCGCCATCGGTGGCCTGCCCTTCCTGATGTGGGGAATTTTCCTCCGTACGGTTGTTGGTTTGCATGCGACCTGGCTGGTGAACTCCGCGACGCATACCTGGGGCTCGCGCCGCTTCGTGACCAAAGACCTCTCCACCAACAACTGGTGGGTAGCGATTCTGACTTTCGGCGAAGGCTGGCACAACAATCACCACGCGCATCCGACTTCAGCGGCCCACGGCCTGCGCTGGTATGAAGTGGACATGAACTGGTACGGCATCTGGGCCTTGAACAAGCTCGGATTGGCCAAGCAGGTCTATCGCGTGAAGCTTGATGAGTTGAAGAAAAAAGATGAGTTGAAGAAGAAAGAAGAAGAGCTGAAAGAAAAGCTCACCGCCGCGCCGGTGCCGGAGTTGGCGGCAGCGTATTCCGCATCGGGCGACTAAAGTTCACTAAATAATTCAGATGGATGTCCCACTCTTTCGGGCTTTTGCGAAAGGGTGGGTTCACTTTTAGGGCGAAACTTCGTAAACAGTGCCATAGGATGCGCCATTCGTGGTTTTGCCGCCGCGCTGTGTCGTTCCAAATACATTTCCCAGCCCGTCAGGTGTGAGACCTCCAACTGGAAGTTCGCCGTCGACACAATTTGCACGCTGACAAAACGAATGAAGTGCAGATATCTTGCCGCTGGATCCGATGCGATATAGCACACCTAAATTCGTGGTTCCGCCGAAGACAGTAGTTCCATAAATAGAATTTGTATTCGGATCTAATAAAACGCCAGAAGCCGGTCCTCCCCCATTTATACCAGCAAAACTGTAAAAACTAGCTGATCCACCACCTTGGGCGCTTAGCTTTAGAATTGCACCGAAGTTACCCAATGGGCCCCCTTCT
The DNA here is from genome assembly GCA_021325035.1 of Terriglobia bacterium. Taxonomy (GTDB): domain Bacteria; phylum Acidobacteriota; class Terriglobia; order Terriglobales; family Acidobacteriaceae; genus JAJPHW01. The sequence continues at coordinate 28,662 of JAJPHW010000138.1, read as the reverse complement.
CCAATGGGAGCGTACAAATTTCCCGCAGAGTCGAAACTGACGTCTCCCCCAGGTGTACGGTATGAACCTCGGAGAGCATATAGCACTTTTTCACCCCATGTACCCGAGTTTGGTGAAAGTTCATACACCGTGCCTTCGCCTTGTATTCGTGGAAATCCACCCCAAACGGTTGTTCCGTAGAGGTTGCCGGCTGCGTCGAAAGTTACTCCCGATGCAGGCATGTTACCATCTGGACAGATTTGATCGCTGCCACCCACGCAGAAGTTATACAAAATACTTTCCATCCAATTGTCTGCGCTCGGAGTTAGTTCAAACACCACTCCTCCGGCAATGAGCGATGTAGCCCCCATACCACCACTGAGTGTTGTCCCGTATAGATTGCCAAGACCATCGGTCGTTAGCGAGCCTTGCGACGGAAATGAGCCATCGAGGCAAATGCCGTTTGCCAATTGTTCACAGAAACTGTAAAGCACCGTTTGCATCCAGGCCCCGCCTGGAGCAGAGGGAGGCGACAACTCAAACACAATTCCACAACCCGTCTTATTGGTGGGACATGAAGTCGTGCCGCCATAGATCGTCGTGCCAAACAAATTTCCCGCAGCGTCAAGGATCAGCGCGCTTTCTGGCATCTGTCCGTCGTAGCATTGGCTGCCCACGCGATTTTCGCAAAAGCTGTAAAGAACGCTCTCGTTCCATGTGCCATCGCTATTAGGAGATAACTCGAAAACAGTGCCGCATCCCCCATAAGGTCCGCAATCGTGTGTACCGCCGGCGACTGTCGTTCCGTAAAGGTTTCCAGCGGAATCACGGATCAGGGTGGCAATCGGATACGCCCCGTCACTAGCTTTTGGCCCTTTAAAGTTGTAGAGAACTTTATAGTGCTGCGCCAAGGCAGCGGTTGAGTAGGCGATCACAAAGGTGGCGGCAATAAATTGAAGATAGCGGTTCATTGGCAACTCCTGCACTGCGAAAAACCACATAAATATATAACTCATGGGAATGCATTGCCAGAAGCCGAAAGTCTCCAGTTTAGTTAGGTGCTGCGCGTTCGGCGTGCCGCATAAAATAGTGGGAAACATCGCACGCAGTCGAAGCATCGTGCCCACCCTTCGAACCCCGCGAAGGGTGGGCAACCATGCTCCAGATGACACTTCTCAATGAGAAAGAATGACTGAAATCCCCACCCTGTCGCAAGAGACGCGACAAGGGTGGGGCACCCAGTTAGAATCACTCCATGCGCATTTCCAGCCGCCGCAAGGCGACGATCACCTTTCTCGTCCTGGGGGTGACGCTCGCTTCCATCGCGGTGGCCGTCGGTTTTGGCTGGATCATTTTCAACTGGCGCGAAGGCATTAAAGTTTTTCTCGGCATCATCTTTTTCGGGGCCATTTCCGCCGGGCTGATTCTCAATACAATTTTTCTCGTCCGCGAAATCAAACGCAATGAGCAGCACGACAGCTTTATCAACGCCGTCACCCACGAACTGAAGACGCCGATTGCTTCGATTCGCCTTTATCTCCAAACCCTGCAAAGCCGCGAAGTGGAGGAAGCCAAGCGCAAAGAGTTTTACCGGCTCATGCTCGACGATTCGGACCGTTTGCTGAAAACGGTGGAGCAGGTGCTGAAGGCGGGCGAGGCTATCCACAAGAAAACGCCGCCAGAGCGCGTGCTGCTGGATTTTGGCGGGCTGGTGCGCGAGTGTGTGGAAATGGCCCGCACACGCCATCATTTATCGGAAGAGCATTTGCAATTTCAGTTGTCGAGCAACAGTGAAGGCGCGGGCGTGCTCGGCGATGGAGAAGAGTTGCGCACGGCCGTTACCAACATGATTGAGAATGCGATCAAATATTCGGGTGAAAATATTGATGTGGCCGTGCGTGTGGATACGCCCGACACCAAGCGAGTGATTTTGAGCGTGCGCGATCACGGCGTGGGCATTCCCGCGAACGAACTCAAACGAATTTTTAAGCGTTTCTATCGCGTTCCCAGCCGCGCTCTGGGGCAGGTGAAAGGCACCGGGTTGGGGTTGTTTATCGTGCGTTCGATTGCCAAGAAGCATGGCGGGAGCGTGTTCGCGCAGAGTCCGGGCGTGGGGCAGGGAACGACGGTGGTGATGGATTTGCCGCGAAGGCTCTCTCCGGTGCGGCCTTCGTAAGTACAAATATAAGTATGAGCCGCGTTCTTATCGTCGAAGATGAAGCGCATATCGCGCAGGGACTTCGGTTTAATCTCGAAGCCGAAGGACACAACGTCGTTGTGGTCGGTGATGGCGAAAGCGCGCTGGAGTTGTTGCTGAAACCGAAAAACGGCGACAAAGCGCCTAAGGAATTTGACGCGGTCGTTCTCGACGTTATGCTTCCCGGCAAAGATGGATTCGCAGTTGCCGCCGAGCTTCGCGCCGCTAAAAAATTTGTTCCCATCCTGATGTTGACCGCGCGGGGCCGCCCCGAAGATGTGCTGAAAGGCTTCGCTTCCGGCGCGGACGATTATTTACCGAAACCATTCGAGTTGGCGATTTTGTTAGCCCGCCTGCAAGGGTTGCTGCGCCGCAGCGAATGGATGCAGCAGAGCCGCGAAAACACTTCCACAGAAAACGAACAGAATCCCACCGCAAAAGTCGCGGAGTACGGCGTATTTACCTTTGGCGGGCGCACCATTGATTTCGGCAAGCTGGAATTGCGGGTCAAAGAGAACGTCATCCATCTCACTTTGATGGAAGCCGAATTTCTGCGTCATTTGATTGTCAATCAAGGGCGTGTCGTATCGCGCAAATCAATTTTGGAAGAAGTATGGGGACTGCACGAAGACACAGACACGCGCGCCATTGACAACTTCGTCGTCCGGCTGCGCCGTTATCTTGAGGATGATCCGGCGCACCCGCGCTATTTGCTCACCGTCCGTGGCGTGGGATATCGCTTCGTACCTGAGCCGTAAACCGGAAAACCCGCCGCTATGAGAAGAAAGACTCTAGACAACTACAGTGAATAAGTTTATTAACTATGCAGTGTAGTCGCTTTCCTGCAAGCTTAAGCCGTTCGTTTGCATAATCGTGATCCCATAAAAAAATTGTTTTCCTTTCCCATCCCAGGAGGATGCTAATGAAAGAGAGTTCCGGCATGAGGATGTTCACGGGCCTCGCAGCGGCCTGTATTTTGTTGGGTTCTGTAGCTTCCGCGGAAGTGCAACGCGGCGCGCAGGTGACCCGCGAAGTTAAACACGATGTTTCGCAACCACTCCGCGAGATGGCCAAGAACGCTCCCAAGCCAGCCGCCGGACAGGTGGAAATGCGTGAGCATCGTTCCCCCAAACATATTTTTAACGTGACGCCCGGAGCCGATCCGGTGGTGCAGGAAACTTACAGTTCTGAAGTTTCGACGGTGAAAGGTTTGAGCTTTGACGGAGTGGATGGGAACGAAGGCGGCGCGATTCCTCCGGACACGAATGGTTCCGTGGGCGCGACGCAGTACGTCGAAATCACCAACTTTGACTATGCGGTCTATGACAAATCTGGCAACCAGATTCTGGCTCCGACGCGGATCAATGTTATCTGGGCTGGATTTGGCGGCCAATGCCAGCAGTACAACGGCGGCGACCCGATTGTTCTGTGGGACAAGCTGGCGCAGCGCTGGCTGGTGGAGCAGTTGGAGTACACCACTACCAACCAGGTTTGCGTCGCAGTTTCTACGACTTCGGACGCAACCGGCAGCTACAACCGCTATGTCTTCAATTTCGGCGGCAACCTGCCGGATTATCCGAAGCTTGCGGTTTGGCCGGATGCTTATTACCTCTCCGTGAACTCCTTCGGTTTTGGTTACGGCGAGCCTTGCGCTCTTGACCGCACGGCCATGCTGGCCGGACAAGCTGCCACCATGGAGTGCTTCACTCCCAACGCTGCGAACTTCAGCTTCATGCCTTCCGACTTGGATGGTGCGACTCCGCCTCCGGCGGGTGAGCCGAACCACTACGTAGAACTGGGCAACAACACCAGCACTTTGAACGAATACGAGTTCCACGTGGACTTCTCCAATTCCAACAACGCCACCTTCACCGGCCCGAACGTGATCAAGGTTCCGGTCTATACCACGCTGTGCGGTGGCGGCGGCGGATCTTGCATTCCCCAGCCCAGCGGCGGAGCGCTTCTTGATGGTCTTGGCGACCGCCTGATGTACCGCCTGGCTTATCGCAACTTTGGCGATCACGAGTCCATGGTGGTCACGCATTCGGTGGCGCCGAACAAGAACTCGACTGCGGCTTCGGACGTTCGCTGGTACGAACTGCGCGCAACTCCGGGTGGAACGTTCTCGCTCTATCAATCGGGAACTCTGCAACACCCAACCATCAGCATCTGGATGGGTAGCGTCGCCATGGACAAGATGGGCAACATGGCGTTGGGCTTCAGCGCGAGTAGTTCCACGCTTGATCCGAGCATCGCCTACACCGGACGCCTGGCCACCGACAAACTGGGAACTATGGAAGCTCCGGCGGTGATCGTAAAAGGAACCGGAATCCAACAGGGCAGCAATCGTTGGGGAGACTACAGCAGCATGAGCCTGGATCCCGCTGACGACTGCACCTTCTGGTACACCCAGGAATATGGCAAGACGAACGGAACGAATTGGGCGACGCGCATCACGTCGTTCAAGTTCAGGAACTGCCAATAAGTTGTAGGTGAATTTTTCTAAATGCTCGCTGGGCGCAAGCTCAGCGGGCTTTTTTATTTTGAAGGGAATAAGGAATTTACTGCGGATGGAGCGATGCGCCTTCCGCCAGCGCGCGCAATACTTTCAGGAAACTATTCGCTGCTTGTTCATCTCCCAGAGCTTCGAGAGGAAGAGTCGCGGCCAGATGAGGCGATTTTTCGCCGAAGCGTACGCTCAACAGGTTATGGCCTCGGGAGGTCATCAAGGTGTTGACGACGGGAGTTAATTCCTGCGTCCACTCGCTGCGCGTGGTCAGCAAAACCGGACTGGAGTGGTGCAACTCCCAACCTCGGTGTTGAACATCGCCGCGGGTGTGATTGTGCGTAAGCCAGCGATGGCGGAACACCTGCAACTGGAAGCCGGGGGCGCAGTCGAGATCGGCTTCAAAGGTCAACGTCTCCCGCTCGCGCCGCCAGATCGAGTAGAGCCAGCGCAGAGGGAGTTGGCGCGGCTTCAAACGGACCGTAACCCGCGCATTTTCAAACCAATGCGAAGCAAAAGCCAGTTGCGCTTGCAGGTTGCTCGAGCCTTGCCAGTGGAGTGCGGTGATGCGTGCGCGATGCAAGCAGGCAGATTCGAAGCGGCGCAGGGTTTGAGCGGCCTTTCTCTTGTTGTAACGGGTAAAACAGGTGTACCAGAGCGCAAAAATAGCGGCCACGACGAGGGCGTTAATGAGAAGAGGGTTCTCCACGGAACTCGTACCACGCACCCGTCGTACCCGGATGCATTTACTCCTATGATGCGCATGTTACGGCCAAGGGTGCAGTTACGGCAAGCCCTTTGCAAGATTATTTGTACAGAATCATTTCTTGTAAGCCGCTTACAATAGCCGGGTGGAAATGACGTTCCGTCCATTCCGGCGCAGTGACTTCGATATTCTCTGGAAAATAGACCAGGAATGTTTTCCGCCGGGGATTGCCTACTCCAAACATGAACTTTCGGATTACATCCAACGTAGGAAGTCGTTTACGTTGGTCGCCGAAACTGCTTCCGATGGAAGGCATCCTGCCGATCCAGACGTTATGCCTTCAGGAATTATGGGATTCATCATCGCCGAGGCGAGTTCGCGGGGCGTCGGTCACATTATCACCGTGGATGTCTTGCCCGTTGCTCGCCGCACCGGAACCGGATCGAAATTGCTAGCCGCAGCCGAGGATTGGCTGCGCGCAGCAAAATGCTTCCGGGTGCGATTGGAGACTGCAGTGGATAACATCGCCGCCCTCGCCTTCTACAACCGCCACGGATATGCCAAAACCGGCACCATTCCGCACTATTACGAGACCGGGCTGGACGCCTATTCTCTGGAAAAAGAGCTCTGAGTTCTTGGAATCTGGTGAAAACGCACCGTACACGTACTGATGGTGCCGTGCAATCTAGCCCACTGGGGTTTAGAATCCTCCCGTCCGATATAGACATAAAATGATGCGCATTGCATCTTTTGGCTGTAGAATTCATCAAAACTTGAGCAAGATACACTCAAGGTGACATTATGGCAAAGCAAACTCAGAGTGAAGTGGTTGAAAATAAGGTAGATAAAGAAATCAATACAGCCGATCGCGCGCTGCCGATTCTCCCGGTTCGCGATACGGTTCTGTTTCCTCATGCAGTTTTACCCCTCACTGTGGGACGCGAAAGCTCAGTGCAGTTGATCAATTCGCTGGGAGAAGACAAGACCATTGTCGTGGTCGCCCAGCGCGAAGCGCGCGTTGACTCTCCGCAACCCGCAGATCTATACACCGTTGGTTCATTAGCGGTCGTTCATAAAGTTGTGAAGATGCCCAACCAGAGCCTTTTTGTTTTCGCAGAAGGCCTGGAGCGTGTGCGTCTCACGGAATTCGTCCAGCTTTCTCCGTTCATGCGGGGAAAAGTTGAATCAGTCCCGGAGTCTGCTCCTCCAGCAAGTTCTGAAGTCGAAGCGCTGCAGCGCAATGTGCTGACACTGTTTCAGCAAATTGTTTCTGGATCGCCGACTCTGTCAGACGAGCTTTCGACTGTAGCCGCGAACATCGATGAACCTGGTCGCTTGGTGGACTTCATTGCGTCGTCATTGCCGTCGCTCTCAACGGCCGACAAGCAGGATACGCTCGAAACCACCGACGTTCGCATTCGCTTGGAAAAAATTAATCAACATCTGGCGAAAGAACTGGAAGTCCAGCAGCTTCGCAACAAAATTCAATCGGAAGTGCAGGACCGCGTGCAGCAGACGCAGCGCGAATATTACCTGCGCGAACAGATGAAAGCGATTCAGAAAGAATTGGGCGAGCAGGATGAAGGCGCTCGCGACAGCGAAGAGCTTCGGCAGAAAATCGAAGCGGCTGGGATGCCCGACGAGGTGAAGAAGGAGGCGCTCAAGGAATTAGGGCGTTTGTCTCGCATGTCGCCGATGGCAGCGGATTATTCGCTGACCCGCAACTATGTGGAATGGCTCGCAGCATTGCCGTGGACCAAGACTTCGGGCGGGGAAGTGGACATTCCCAAGGCGAAAGAAATCCTCGATGCCGACCACTACGACTTGAAGAAAGTGAAAGATCGCATCCTGGATTATTTATCTGTGCGCCGTTTGAAGCCGGGAATGAAGGGGCCGATTCTTTGCTTCGTGGGCCCTCCGGGCGTGGGCAAAACTTCGCTGGGCAAATCAATCGCTCGAGCGTTGGGGCGGAAGTTCGTCCGCATCTCGCTGGGCGGCGTGCATGATGAAGCTGAAATCCGCGGCCATCGCCGGACTTACATCGGCGCATTGCCGGGACAGATTATTCAGGGCATTCGCCGGGCAGAGACGAAAGATCCGGTTTTCATGCTCGACGAAATCGACAAGGTCGGGCGCGACTTCCGAGGCGATCCGGGTTCGGCATTGCTCGAGGCGCTTGATCCTGAGCAGAACTCAACCTTCCGCGACAACTATCTCGACGTGACGTTTGATCTGTCGAAAGTCTTGTTCATTACGACGGCGAACATGCTCGATCCCATTGCGGAGCCTTTGCGCGACCGCATGGAGATTATCGAACTGCAAGGCTACACCGAGGAGGAGAAGGTGCACATTGCCTATCAATACCTCGTGCCACGGCAGATCGAAGAGAACGGCATTACGGCGGAGCAGATTGAATTTCCTCCGGATGCGATGAGCTATCTTATCCGCCATTACACGCGGGAAGCCGGCGTTCGCAACCTCGAACGCATGATCGGCACGGTCTGCCGCAAGCAGGCGCGGCGATTGGCTGAAGGAAAGAACGACAAGCTCGTGGTTACACCGCAAATCATTCAGGAGTTCCTCGGCGGAATTAAAGTTCGCAGCGAGGGCGAGATTGAGGAGCGCACCAAGCGAGCCGGCGTGGTTGTCGGATTGGCTTGGACTCCTGCTGGCGGCGATGTTCTATTTGTCGAAGCGAGCCGCATGAAAGGCAAAGGCGGATTTACCATCACCGGGCAAATTCAGGATGTGATGCGTGAATCCATGCAGGCGGCGCATAGCTGGGTGCGATCGAACGCGAGCGAGTTGGGGATTGAGGAGGATTTCTTCTCCAACCACGACATCCACGTGCACGTGCCCGCGGGCGCGATTCCGAAGGATGGGCCATCTGCCGGAGTCACGATTGTGACCGCGCTGGTTTCGCTGCTGACTGGGCGTCCTGTACGTCCTCTCATGGCGATGACTGGGGAAATCACGCTAAGCGGCAACGTGCTGCCGATTGGCGGCGTGAAAGAAAAAGTTCTCGCCGAAAACGCGCGGGCGTGGTGGATGTAATTTTGCCGGCGGAGAACAAAACCAACGTGGAGGAAGACCTCACTCCAGAACAATTGGAGAATGTGCAAATCCACTATGTGAAGACGATTCCCGAAGTGTTGCAATTTGCTCTGCCCTCTGCGACAGAGCAGAAAGCATCGCCGAAACCTGCAAAAGCCAAGCCGGAGCGGGCCTTGACTGCACAGCCGGTTGGATAACCCGTTCATTTCTACAACGAATGCCGGTTTTCCAAACTTCGGAAAACCGGCATTTTTGTTGCCCCGCAATGAAAGGCCGCAAGTCTTTGCACAGTCATACAGATTTCACTTGACATCTCGGGGGGGGGGGCCAGCGTAATTTGAGCAGGAGTCAAGAGCATGAGTAGTTCCTCGCAAGCTTCTTCGATGTCTAAGCTTTATTTAAAGCGCCTTAACAATGTATTGTGCAACTGCCTTGTAGCGTTCCTACTTGCGCTTTCTGTAAATGCGCAACAAGCGGACGATCAAGAAAGTGGCGGGTCGCCGCTGAAGAATCCCAATCAGATTGCAATTCTCAAGTGGTATGGCGCGAACACGGCGCCGACAACATTTCCAGTTGCCGACCAGCCTTATGGGGTTTGTTTTGACGGGGCGAATATTTGGGTCGCGAGCGGCACAGGTATTCTAACGAAAGTCCGCGCCAACGACGGAGCAATACTTGGAAAGTTCAACATCGGAGGTTTTGTTTACGGCGTTGCTTTCGACGGGGCCAACGTGTGGGTAACGACATCGGACTCGGTTGTTAAGGTGCGTGCGACCGATGGGAAGGTACTGGGAACATTTGCTCTTTCTGGCTTGGCCGGCTGGCCGGTGTTTGATGGCGCAAACGTGTGGGTGCCGATTTCGGGTCAGCAAGGCGTGGGAACAGTCGTTAAGCTGCGTGCCAGCACCGGTAAGGTTCTCGGCACGTTCCCGGTGGGATCGGGGCCGATCCAAGCCGCCTTTGACGGGATTCATGTGTGGATCGCGAATAACGGGGCGAGCACGGTTACGGAATTGAATGCTAGCAACGGCAGCTTGGTGGGAACCTTCACCGTCGGCGCCAATCCGCTGGGTATCTGTTTTGATGGCGCCAATATCTGGACGGCGAATCGCGGCGAAGGCACGATTACAAAACTGCGGGCCAGCGACGGGACTGTGCTTGGGACGTTTAATGCTCCTGGCGGACCGTACGGCATCGCCTTCGACGGAAATAATATCTGGGTTGCAGGGTCCCCCTACATTCAGAAATTTCGCGCTTCGGACGGGACCACGCTGGGCGAGTGGTTTCCTCTTGGTGCGAGCACCGGCGTGGCATTTGATGGGGCGAACGTTTGGGTTTCAATTCTCAACTCGAAAGTGGTGGCAAAACTTTAATCGCGGTACCGGGGCGGTAAACATGTAGCACATTTCAAAAAGGAGCAAGTTTCCGATGAGCCGTAAGGTGCTTTCTCTGGCTGGCTTCGCGGCCCTCTCCCTCTCCTTCATCCTTTCACTCACTTCCCAACCGAGCCAAGCGCAGGTGAACGTAAGCACGTGGCACAACGACATTGGACGCACCGAGCTATGACCGCTTAGCCGGTGGCTTAACTCCCGTTAAAAACTGCCTCTTGACCGATGCCGATTTCTCGTATAGTTTTCTCAGACCGGGAAACCGGCATTTTTGTTCCTCACGCAATGAAAAGCCGCAAGTCTTTGCACATTCATACAGATTTCACTTGACATCTCCGGGGGGGGGGCAGCGTAATTTGAGCAGGAGTCAAGAGCATGAGCAGTTCCTCGCGATGCCCCGCCGTATGTACGTCTGAGAAAGCAGCCAGCCGCAAGAATCTCTTACGAAAGTTACGCTTTGGCATTTTTCTGGCTCTTATTCCGTTGGGAGCAGCGCATGCGCAGCAGGCTCAGGCTCCCGAAAATTCCACCGCGTTGAATCCCAACAAAATTGCCTTGCTGAAGTGGTATGAAGGGAACCGCACCACTGGCGTGGTGGTAGGCAAAGGGCCATATGGTGTTGCCTTTGATGGCGCGAATATCTGGACGGCGAATTTTCTTGATGGAACAGTCAGCAAGGTCAGCGCGAGCGACAACACGGTGCTCGGCAATTGGAAGATCGGGGTTCACCCGATTGGAATCGCCTATGACGGCGCAAACATGTGGGTGACGGACAACGCGGCGAATACAGTAACCAAGGTTCGAGCGAGCGATGGCAAGATACTGGGCACGTTCAACGTGGGGCGGGAGCCATGGTGGCCCGCGTTCGACGGGTCAGCGATTTGGGTGCCGAACTGGCAGGACAACACGGTTACGAAGCTGCAGGCTAGCGACGGAAAGGTCATGGGCACATTTAATGTCGGATCATCACCGTTTGCAGCCGCAACTGACGGACAGAACGTCTGGATCACCAACTACAGTTCGAGTACTGTAAGCAAGCTGCGTGCTTCCGACGGAAACATGCTCGGCGCATTTGGCGTTGGCAGCCATCCGGAAGGAATCGCATTCGACGGGGAAAATATTTGGACTGCCAACAATGGCGACGAAACAGTGTCGAAGGTTCGTGCAAGTGATGGCGTGATCTTGGGTACTTTTTATCCCAGTTCAGATCCCACGGGGATAGCTTTCGACGGGACTAGCGTTTGGGTATCATGCATCGGGGTGGTCTCTAGGCTTAATCTAAGCGACGGAAAGCAGATATTTAACGCGACGACGGGGGGAAGCAACCTCGGAATCGCTTTTGACGGTGCGAATGTCTGGATGGCGGGTTATAACCACGACGGTCTTTACAAGTTTTAGCCAAGCGGCATGGGTAGTTGTAGAAATAGAAGTGGTTTCATGGGACCCCTGTAGTAAATCACTGTCTGGACAATCGGACGAGTACCGTATGCCAGTTTCGTACACGAAGCTGGCATTTTTGTTGCCACTTGTGCCGTAACGTTACCCGCGATATACAACTATCTAGACCATTCCGTGTTTATAACTGGTGAGAAAAGAACTGCGGAGTAGTTGCGCCGCTACGAGGCTAATTCCATGAATTTACGAAGACTTCTTGCAGTCGCGGTTTTTATGGCGGGAATTTTGATGGTGCAATCCCCGCTCGTGTCTGTAGCCCAGGACCAGCAACAATACCCGCCGCAGGATCAGGGACCACCCCCAGACCAGGGACAAGGACAGCCGCCCGATCAGGGGCAAGCACCCGCGCAAGACCCTCCGGGGCGGATTGCGCGTCTGAATTACTCTGAGGGATCAGTATCGTTCCAGCCTGGCGGCGAAGGCGATTGGGTGCAGGCTGTGCCGAACCGTCCGCTGACTACAGGCGACAATTTGTGGGCTGACCAAAATTCCCGCGCCGAACTGCACATTGGTTCTACCGCACTGCGAATGAGCTCGGAGACGAGCGTGACTTTCCTCGAACTCGATGACCGCACCACGCAGATCAAACTTTCGCAAGGCACGATCATTCTGAAAGTGCGCCACCTCGACGATGAAGATTTGTTTGAAGTGGATACGCCGAACCTGGCGTTCACTATTCAGCGCGTGGGTGATTACCGTGTAGATGTGAACTCCGCAGGCGACCAGACAATTACCACCGTCTGGCGCGGACGCGGCGAAGTCACGGGCGGCGGCGAGTCTTATGTGGTCATCGCGGGGCAGCAGGCGGTGTTCAACGGGACTGACCAGTTGAATCATGACATCAACCAGCTTCCACCCAACGACGATTTCGACAATTGGGCGTCGAGCCGCGACCAGCGTGAAGACCAGTCGCAATCGGTGAACTATATTTCTCCGGAGATGACGGGCGCCGAAGACCTCGACGAATATGGCAACTGGAGCTACGCGGGCGACTACGGTCCGGTGTGGCGTCCGACGGGAGTTCCAGTCGGTTGGGCGCCTTATCGTTTCGGCCACTGGGTTTGGGTCGGACCGTGGGGGTGGACCTGGGTGGAAGATGAACCCTGGGGCTTTGCTCCCTTCCACTATGGGCGTTGGGCTTTCTATGGCGGGGGATGGTGCTGGGTTCCCGGGCCGGTCGTTGTGCGTCCTGTGTACGCGCCTGCGCTCGTAGCTTTTGTAGGCGGCGGCCCGGCGTTTGGAGCGGGCGTGGCGTGGTTTCCGCTGGCGCCGCGCGAAGTTTACGTTCCTTGGTATCGCGGCAGCCGCGGCTATGTGAATAACGTCAACATCACCAATACGCAGGTGAACGTGACGCAGGTGACGAATGTTTACAACACAACGATTATTAATAACAACAACACCACCACCGTGGTCAGGCCGGTTTACACCAACTTGCGCGTGGCCAATGCTATTACCGCGGTCAACCATGAAACATTCGTGAATGCGCGGCCTGTGGCCCGCAATCTGGCTCCGGTGGATGCAAAGTTGGCGAGCGCTCCAGTGACGTACAGAGCGCCTGCCCAGCCGGTACGTGCCAGCGTGATTGGGGCGGGAGCGCCAGCTCGAGTCAAACCTCCGGTGGCCGTGATGAACCGGCAGGTTGTGGCTACGCGGAATCCCTCGCCGCCGCGGCCATCATTCGAACAGCGGCAAAATACGCCCGCGAATGTCAGGACGGAAACTCCGCAAGAGAAACCGCACCCTGCCACGCTCGAAGAGCAGGGCAAACCGCAAGTGAGCCGACCGGAGCAGCCGATTGCGCAGCCTCGTGCGGCGCAGCCGGAAGCTCGCGAGCCGCAGCCACGTCCTGCGCAACCCGCAGCACGCGAGCCGCAACCAGAAAGACAAACCGCTCCGCAAGAGCGACCAGTACCGCGGCCACCGGCGGCGAACGGCTATCAGCGCGGGTCGGAACCGGCACGCGAACCAAATCCACAGGTACGGCCTGCGCCACCCGTGCAGAACCGGCCGGAGGTGCAGCAGCGCGAAGAGCAGAAGTTCAACACTTGGCAGCAACAGCGGCCGGTTTCTGCTCCGAGACCATCGGCTCCAGCACCTCGGATGGAAGCGCCACGCCCTCCACACAAGTAAGCAGTGAAGGTCAGAAGGATGCCAGTTCCCGAAAAGGAACTGGCATTTTTTTATGGTCAGAATTTAGTGAAAATGTAATACCACTTGGTAAGCGAGCTCCGCCAAAAGGCCGATCGGCAACAATGCAAGACTTAAAAAAACTACCAGCGAAATCAGCATTACGGAATGCCACAGAAAAAGGATGAACCAACTCCTCGGGCAATGAGTGAGCGAGACGCGGTCTGCATTAGGCATGCAGGGAAAAGTGGCAGCGATGATGTACTGGGAAATCAGAGGCGTATCCCAATAGCTGACATGCGCCAATCCCGGCAGCGTGCAAATTTTTGGGCTCTGGTAAGTTTGCGGAGCCAGAGCTTCGCTACCATCTTCATTCTTGGCGGCAAAACACTCAGGATCCCGCAAGACTCCAGAAACTGGATCAAGGATGTGATAGAAGTTGATCCACTTTTTCTCGTCCGCAAATTGTTTTAGATATTTTGGCGGCCACGGACGCAAAACTCCGGGAAACAACGCGGCCATTTTTTGCAGCGGCGAGCCCAGCGTAATAAAGCGCGAAATGCCCTCTTCGACGCGGCGGACACGGCCGAGCAGAAGATAGTTGTTTTCCTCTGCTGCTTTTTTTTCCAGTGATTCGCACTGATGCAATAAGTCGGAAATCACGTTATAGCTGACCACGGTCCCGAGACTATGGGCGACCCAAGTGATGCGTTTGAAGACTTGCGGGCGACCGCCGACATCAAGTTGCTGCTTCGCAGAAAGTAAAGGATCGTCGGTGGGGGGAATGCCGGGTTTGGCTAGATCATTGAAATCGGAATCCAGGCCGATCATTTGCAGAAACAAATCGCGCACGCGGCGGTCAATATTTTGCACGATGGCCGATTCAATCGGCCCTTGGGGAGCGAGATAAAAGTTAACGTCTCCAACCACCAAACCGAGAATCTGACGCCCCGCTTTTGCAAGCAACATGTAAAGCAGAGCGAAGGTCGTGAATAGAGCCACCTCCAAATAGGTGACGGCGCGTAAAAATGGAAAAAGCCAGCCTTGGTCTGCACCACCGTGGCTAAAAGTTTGAAAGGGCAGACGCCAGGCTTGTTCGGTAAACCACCACGCCGTGCTCGATGCGGAATCAGTGCGCGATTGCCACATTTGATTGAAGAATCCGCGAGAGGCTTTATTCATGGCTTTATAGAGCGAGGGGAAGCAATCCTCGAATTGGCCGTAATTTCCCCAGTAGCCGATTTTGATGTAAGTAGCGGGGACGGACTTCCACGAGGCGTCATCGGGTGGTTTGAGCGCGCCCAGGGCATTCTCAAATCCATGGCGCAACTCCACCGCGACATTGCCGCCCATGCGGCCACCGATACCATGCACGACGAAGATGGCGTCGTCGCGGTAGGCCGCGGGCGCGTCATTGGGCATGACTTCATAACACCAAACCACGCTGGAGTCGTAGGAACCAGGACGCGCTGGTTGATCGGACATGTAGGCATCCTTCTTGGGGGAAGGAAGTTGAAACGGATGCCAGCCAGCATACACCGAATGTTGCATGTGCTGGAAGCGCGATAGACTACTGGCACGCGAACCATGCAAGTTAAAGTCCTATTTTTCGGCGTGATTAAAGATATGGCAGGGAAATCCGCCATGTCTTTTGACTTGGAAGAAGGGGCGCGGTTGTCAGATGTTTTCGAGCGCTGTCAAGCAAACATTCCCGGCCTGCCGCAATTTGCCGGATCCATCGCGCTGGCGGTGAATCAGGGTTATGCCTCATCCGATACCATTCTCAAAGATGGAGACGAAATCGCACTACTGCCTCCGGTGAGTGGCGGATCGCCGCGTATTGCTATCGTGCGCGATGTGATTGACACCCAGAAGATCGTCGCCGGCATAAAACATCCCGAGGACGGTGCCGTGGCGGTGTTTGAGGGAATTGTCCGTAACCAAACGCGAGGACGACGCACGCTCTATCTCGATTACGAAGCCTATGAGGAGATGGCTTATAAGCAGATGGAGCAGCTTGCTGCGGAAGCCATCTCGAAGTTTCCGATCCGCGATGCTGCGATTGTCCACCGGCTGGGCCGCCTGGAAATCGGCGAGACTAGCGTGCTCATCGCGGTCGCTTCCGCGCATCGCGCCGCTGCTTTTGACGCTTGCCGATGGCTGATTGATACACTCAAACGCACGGTGCCTATCTGGAAGAAGGAACATTTCGAGGACGGCGCGGTTTGGGCTGACGGCGAACCATTTCCCGAACAAGTGCCAGCTATCGAAGGCAGCCGTAGCGGAAAGCCTGCATCTACACATAAATGAGCCGTCGAGCGCATCTCCCCAGAATTCTGGCTTTTTCGCTTTTGGCGGCATCGGCCGCGTTGGCCCAAATTCCCAAGCCACCCTGGGCTTCCGGTTCCAGCGGGCAAAAGCCTGCGGATGATCCTGCAGTAGCGATAAAAGTCCATGTCAAGCTAGTAAGCGCCTATGTCACTGTTACGGACCAGCGCGGCGCGCCGGTGGCCAATCTCACCAAAGACAATTTCAGTCTCTTTGAAGATGGCGTCGCGCAAGAGATTTCAGTTTTCGATAAAGAGTCGGCGTTGCCAATTTCGGTGGTGCTCGACATAGATACCAGCTTGAGCACGCGGAAAGACCTGCCGCTTGAGCTGACTTCGGCAAAACGTTTTGTGCACGATATTTTGCGTCCCGTGGACGCGCTCAGCCTTTATGAATTCAGCGAAGTCGTGGATGAAGTTGTGCCCTTTACCGCCGACATGAAAACGATTGACCACGGAATTGAACACGTTCATCACGGAGCGGCGACGGCGCTTTACGATGCGATTTATCTGGGATCGCAAGCACTCGAAAAACGCCAGGGAAGAAAAGTGATGGTGGTCATTACAGACGGCGGGGACACAGCGAGCAAAGTGGATTACCAGGAGGCAGTGCGTGCAGCGCAAGAGGCGGATGCGATCGTCTATAGCATTATTGATGTTCCGATTGAAGCCAGCGCCGGGCGTGATTTGGGCGGCGAGCACGCGCTGATCCAGATTTCCGAAGACACTGGCGGCAAATATTTTTACGCCACGACGGTGCCGCAGATGGACGAAGCATTTCGACAGATCAGTGACGAGCTGCGCACGCAATATTTGCTCGGATACTATCCGGTAAGGCGGCTGGCCGATTCTGATTTTCGACGGATTCAGGTGAAAGTGAGTGGAACGAACAGCAGCCCGAACTTCAAGATTCGCCACCGTGCCGGATATTACACATCGAAGAGTAGATTTTGATAACACAACAGGGTACGCAAGTTGTGTGAAATGAAAGATTTAAAACGAAATCCGAGAATAAAACTGATATTCTTTAAAGCGCACCTAACAACTCTGGAAATCGCTTTAAGTGAAAACAACTGCAAAGCAGTTCGCTAATCTCAAATTCAAGATGTTCTCAAGGATGAGCCCCATGCCCCGGAAGTTCTATGCACAAAATCTGCATTTGTTTCGAATGCTTGTAGCAGTCATTGCCCTTGTTTTCGTTTCCGGCGCATGGACGCCCGGCTTTTCGCAAACAACCATTTCCACGGGCAGCATCCAGGGAACGATTTCCGATCCGAGCGGCGCACTGGTCGGAGGCGCGAAAGTGGTGATCAACAATAAGGCCACAGGCCGTGTTATCACCGTAACTTCCAATTCTGCCGGTACATATACATCCGGCGCATTAACGCCGGGCGATTATGTGGTTCGAGTAGAGTCGCAGGGTTTCAAGACCACAGAAATCCCATTGACCGTACAAGTGGGTGTGACTTCCGCAGGCAATGTGAAACTACAGGTGGGACAATCTGCGCAGATCGTGGAAGTGCAGGCGTCTGAAGTTACGGTCAATACTGAGCAAGCTACTATTCAGGGCGTTCTCACTGCCGATCAGATTGAAAAGTTACCGATCAACGGCCGCAACTTTCTTGATCTGGCGCAACTTGAACCGGGCGTGCAGATCCAGGATGGCGGCGACTTCGATCCTACAAAGACTGGTTTTTCTTCGATTTCTTTCGGCGGCCGCTTTGGGCGCACTGCCCGCATCGAAGTGGATGGCCTCGACGTCAGCGATGAAACGGTTGGCACGACGACCCAGAACATTCCCGAGGGGGCAATACAGGAATTTCAGCTCCAACAGTCTTCGCTTGATCTCTCGACGGAATTGACTTCCTCGGGGTCGGTGAACGTTACGACTAAATCCGGCACCAATGAATTCCATGGCGAAGGTTACTACTATTTTCGTGACCAGACTTTGGACGCCAATTTACCCGGTGCCAGCGATAATTACTTTCAGCGGAATCAATCTGGAGGCAGCGTCGGCGGTCCTATTATCAAGAACAAGCTTTTCTTTTTTACCGACATTGAGCACACCAAGCAAGATTTAATAAACCCGGTCCTTCCCGCAGGCGCGTTCGAAAGTCTCACGGGCAATTTCAACTCACCTTTCCGCGAGACCGAAGGAGTTGCTCGCCTGGACTGGCAGATCAACAACAACTATAAATTCTTTTACCGGTTTTCCTACGACGTAACCCGCAGCACGCAGGCATACATCCCGAATACATTCCAGCCTTTTACCAACGCGAACCATACCCCCGTGCATGCCATGGGCCTCGATTTCATCACCGGCGGTTTTACCCACAGTATTCGCTTCGGGTACACGAAGTTCAGCAATGCGATTCAGGACGCGGTTACGGGCACGAATATCTTCAATCCGGCTCCCGGAATTGAGCTCGCCATCGGCAGCGATCCGGATTGTCTGACCAGCGGTGCCGATAATTTCTGCTCTGGCCCAAACTTTCTCGCGCCGCAGACCACCTATCAGTCTGACCATCAATTCAAGTACGACGGCAGCAAAGCGATGGGGGCACACATTTTCCGTTACGGTGGTGGCTACAACCATATTCTTGGCGGCGGAACGGCCAGCTTCCTCGCCATCGCACCCGCAGTGGGCGCAGGAATTGGTGATTGCAATACCGCCTGCCTCGCACTTCCGGGCGGAGCGAGCAATCCGCTCAACTATCCCGCGAACACTGTGCAGTTGGGTAACGGCATCGGATACTCCAGTGAACTTCCTTCGTTCGGATTACCCGCCGGTCGTCTTGGCCCCGACAATCGCATTTCTCTCTACTTTGGCGATGCCTGGAAGGTAAAGCCGAATCTCACCGTCACCTACGGGCTACGTTACGTTCGCGACTCTGGTCGCACCGACAGCGACCTCGGCCCTATTGCGGACCTGAATCAATTCAACAATCAGTTCTATAGCGGGTTGGGAAACCGGATACATCAGCCAAATTTGAATTTTGCTCCGCAGGTGGGAATTGCCTGGGATCCGAAGCGCAGCGGAAAAACTGTAATTCGCGCCGGGATTGGGCTTTTCTACGAAAACTCCGTATGGAACAACCTGCTATATGATCGCCCGGCCCGCCTGCCGCAAGGATTGTTTCTAGCAACACCAACCGTTTGCAACAATGGACAAGGCCAGCCGTTTACATTGCCCAACGGAGTCGTGGTTGACCCATCCAGTATTTGCGGCCAACCCATCAGCGGCCAGATTACGGCGATTAAAGCATTGCAAGCCGAGTATCAGGCGGCCACGCTTGCCGCCGGCCCAGCCAGCAATCCGTCGTACATTGGCAATGCTCTCTCCGATGGATTCGACGCCACTGGAACTGCGCTAATCGCCCCCAACTACGTCAGCCCTCGTTCGGTGCAGATGAATTTCGGATTGCAGCATGAAATTCGCAAAGGGATGGTTTTCTCCGCGGATTATCTGCGTAACATCGAAACTCATACGCTTTTGGCGGTCGATACGAACCATGTCGGTGATTCGCGCTTTTTTAATCTGGCGAATGCACAGGCCGCCATTAGCGCGACCAATAGCTCCTTTGGATGCGGCAATAGTTACAGCCAAGGTGCGATCAACTGCGCCATCGCGGCCGGCGCGCAAATTGCCGACTATGCGGGCAACGGCCTAGATTCCGGCTACTCATTTGCATCGGGTAGCCCTTGCCCGACGTGCGCATTCCCCGGCATCAACCCAAACGTCGGCGCCAATCAGATGCTGTTCCCCATTGGCCGCTCCGTATATAACGCCTTGCAGCTCTCACTGAAGCAAAATCTTCAGAATCCCTTCAAGCATGTGAAGAGTCTTGACCTTCAAATCTCGTACTCTCTCTCGAAATTTGCGGCCCCGGCGCAGGACGGCGATTTTGTAAACATCGCGCAGGATTTCAACAAACCTCTGGGCTTCCTTGGTCCTAACGGTCTTGATCGCCGCCATCAAGTTTCCTTTGGTGGCTCCATGGACATTCCGTACAATTTCCGCATAGGTTTTATCGGGCACTTTTATAGTCCACTGGCAACTACGCTCTACCTCGCGCCCAGCGGCAATGCCGGCGGCATCTTTCAAACTGACCTGACGGGTGATGGCACTGGCGATGGCAGCTTCGCCTCCAATGGCGGTAATGGCGATATTCTGCCTGGAACCAGCACTGGATCCTTTGGGCGCACGGTCAACGGTGGAAATATCAACAAATACATCCAAAGCTACAATCAGAATTTTGCAGGGCAACCGACCCCTGCAGGGGATGTCCTGCTGCAGAACGGCCTCTTTACACAGACACAGTTGCAAGCCATCGGTGCGGTGCAACAACCTATTCCACTTGCTCCGGGCAATCAAGCCAGCATGGATTGGCTCCGCGCATTCGACTTGAGCCTGAGTTGGAACTATCGCATCCGCGAACGTTTTACTTTTGAACCCACAGTTTCCTTCTTTAATGTGTTCAACTTTGCCAACTTTGATGGTTCGGCGAATCCACTCAGCGGCGTGCTGACTGGCACCCCCGGTTCCGCGAATGGAACCGGTGGCGGGCAACCGAACAGCAACCGCTTGGGACTGGGTTCAGGAGTTTTCGCTCTTGGTTCACCGAGGGTCATGGAATTCTCGATGAAGTTTAGTTTTTAGCTAAATTTTTCTGGCTGGCTTACGGACTGATTTCAGTACGCAGGTGTTTGGCGAGCTTCTCGATGCGCCTCAGCTTCTGAATCGTCTCTTTGGGAAGCAGGCCATGATTGATGGAGTCAATATCAGGCTGTAGAGACTGGGAAAGCTCCAATAGTTCTCTGGCATCGCGTTGTAACTCGACAGGCTGGGCGCGGGGCCTGAATGTGGGTGGAGCGCTCGGCGCGGTGGTTGTTGTCTTGTCTGCGGGCTCTGGTGGTTGGGGATAGCCGCTACCATGGTGTGCTTGGGCCCCGGTGGGCAGAGCATACACAAAGATAAGAAAACTCAGGTATAGAAGGAATTGTCTCAATCGGACCTCCCTCAGAGTATTGTTAGCAACGCCGGGTGCATTTTACCTTTCATTGCTGTCGCTGACCGGAATTAATTGCGCATCACAAAGGTCATCAGTTTCATCGAGTTCAGTAGAAACGATGAACCCTTTCGTTTATAAATACGGAGAGCGTAGTTATGCTTAGTTCATGACTTTAAACCGTCACTCGTCGTACATTCCCGCCGTTTCTACCATCGCCCGCGAAGCAGGCACGCTGTTAATGGAGTATTTCGATAAGAACATCAAAATCGAATATAAGGGCGTTGCCAATCTGGTCACGGAGGCGGATCGCAAGTCGGAAACACTTATCCGGGAGAGGATTCTTGGGCTCTGGCCCGGCCATGACATCTTGGGCGAGGAGGAGGGACTGCATGACAGCGGCAGCGATTATCGCTGGTATGTGGATCCGCTCGATGGCACCACAAATTTTGCCCACGGCTTCCCGGTTTTTTGTGTTTCGATTGCGCTCGAACATAAGGGCCAGCTCATCGCTGGAGTGGTCTATGACCCCACTCGCAAAGAACTCTTTGCCGCGGAAAGAGGCTCAGGCGCTTTCTTGAACGATTTACGGATTGAGGTCTCCAAGACAGCGAGGCTCGCCGAAAGCCTGGTTGCGACAGGATTTCCCAGCCATAAGCGGCATAAAAACCCCAATATTTTTTTCTATCACCAGATTACCCTGCGGAGTCACGGAGTGCGGCGCGCCGGATCGGCGGCGCTTGACCTTTGCTGCGTAGCTTGCGGGCGGTTTGACGCTTTCTGGGAGTTCAACCTGAACCCCTGGGATACGGCTGCGGGTGTTTTACTGGTCGAGGAAGCCGGCGGCAGGGTCACGGATTTTCGGGGAGGGCCATTTCTGATTGACAGCCGTCAAACACTTGCGACGAATGGATTCGTCCACGACGAAGTCATGCACGAGTTTGAACAGATACTCAGCGGCCGCGGCCTGGAGCCGTTGCCAGTAATTTCAGAGTAAGGAGCCGGAAAGGAACAATTTATGAATCGCAAACTTGTTTTCTTGCAAGGCATGTCTTTCATGTTCCTGATGCTGGCGACGTCGTCATACGCGTTGCCTCCCGCCGATCAAACAAAACCCCTGCCTGATGCGGCCTACCAGCAATCATTCGATCAATGGAAGAATGAACTGGTGCAGGACCGCAAGGAGAACTGGCTTACTTTGGCGGGGTTGTTCTGGCTCAAGCCGGGCGACAACACATTTGGCGCAGATCCCGAAAACGCCGTTGTTTTCCCCAAGGGCCCCGGCCATGCCGGTGTGCTTACTCTTCAAGGGCAGGATGTTACGGCCAAATTCTCTCCTGAAGCGAATGCGATGATAGGCGGCAAACCCGCTACAACGATAAAACTGAATCCAGACACATCCGACAATACAACCGTGGTCGAAATGGGAGATTTGCGCTGGCACGTCATCGTACGGGGACAACGGGTTGGCATTCGCGTGAAAGATGTAAACAATGAAGCGGTGCAAAAGTATAAGGGGCCGGAGTTTTTTCCGCTCGATCTTTCCTATCGCGTGACTGCAACATGGATACCTTCGGATGGTAAGAAGACTGTGGATGTCCCTAACGTGCTTGGAGATATTGATCCGACGCCGATTGCGGGGACTGCTGTTTTCAAATTAAATGGCGTTGAGTACCGGCTCACGGACTTGGGCGGCAGCGCGGCCAACGGATTGTTTTTCGTTTTCAACGACACAACCAGCAAGACCGATACCTATCCAGGCGGGCGGTTCCTCACAACCGGTCCGGTAGTGAATGGAACAGTTGTGATTGATTTCAATCGAGCGCACAATCCGCCATGCTCAGTGACGGCGTACGCGACGTGCCCGCTTGCTCCCAAGGAGAACCGGCTTGCCGTGGCCATTCCTGCGGGAGAGAAATACGACCGCACGCACGGTCACCACTGAGTTCGCGAAGATTCGGCAGTACAATAAATGAGTAGCAGGCACTCATATCCATTCAAGGTTTCTGCCGTGAATCATTCATTGCTTGAACGTCAAATCGAAAAGCGCCGGGCGCAGGTCCACCTGCAAGGGCGCATTCTTTTTCTCACCGAAGACCCGGCGCTAATTAAGCGCCAACTGGCGGGCGAAGATCTGCCCTGGGACACGAAAAATCCTGCGAATAACCCCAAACTGCGGGATGATATTTCGACAGATGAGATTACGCCAGCGCACTTCTGCTTTTATTTCGATGAAACCCTTGGCGAGATTCCTTATGCCGGATTAAAGTGCGGCGGTGAATTTCCGGTTGCGCGATCTTCGGTGAAAAATGGGGGATTTGTGTGCGCGGTTAGCGGCAAACGCCGCGGCAAGGGGTCAAGCCGGGAGCAGTCACCGTACGCAGAGATGTGTGCCGGTATCAAACTGGTGATCGCGGAGAATATCGAACGCATCTACAAGCAAAATTGCCAGAACCTCGGATTACTGACTTCTACTGACTTTTCTTTGATAAATAAAATCCGCGCGGGAGAGGAAATTCCGCTGAGTGTTTTCACTGAAGGGGAAGATGAAATTACCCGCCAGGTGATTGAGTATGGCGGCTTGTTTCCGTTCAATATCGCGCGTATGCAGAAAAAAGTGTTTCTGCCGCCGATGGAAACCAAATCCCGCCCCATGACCGTGGCCGAAAAAATCTTTGCTCGACACATGCTGAATGAAAAAGGCGAACCAGGTGTTCCTTCGGTTAAACCCGGTGATTCCGGCTTTGCCCGTGCGGAACTTCGCTTTAGCCACGAATATGTCACGCCAATGGCTGCGATTTTCTATGAGCGTTATGTAGGCAAAGACGTTCCAGTGAATGATGCTTCGAGCATCATCTTCTTTAGGGATCACCTTACTTTTCTCGACGATGTCATCTCCGAAGAAAAGAAAAAGATCGGTCTGCTCGATCTGGCGACACAGCTCAAACTCAAGCAGCAAGACTTCGCCAAGAAGCAGGGAATTAAGCTGCACGGCGAACTCACGGATCGCAAAGGCTCCGAGGGAATATGCCATTCGATTGTGCTGGAGACGTATGCTCTGCCGGGCCAACTCAATATCGGCTCAGACTCACATACGCCTCATGTCGGGGCGATTGGTTGTGTGGCCTTCGGCATCGGAACAACTGACGTTTTTAATAGTTGGATCACGAAAGATGTTCGAGTCAAGGTTCCGGAGTCGGTAAAGATCGTCATTCGCGGTAAGAAGCACCCCAATGTCACGGCAAAAGATTTCATTCTAAAGATTCTGAGTCTCGAGTATGTGCGCAGCGGTAAAGCGCTGGCCAAAGTCATGGAATATGCCGGGGATGCCATTGAAGCTCTGAGCGTGGACGAGCGCGCGACCATGACCAACATGGCGGCGGAGATTGGTGGGTTTACGGGCATCGTCGCCCCCGACAAAGAAACTGTAGATTTTCTGGTCGAACGCCGCGGCATGGAGCGGAGCAAGGCAGAAGCGATGATTGCCGGTCTGCAAAGCGATACCGAGGCTCAATATGCCGAAGTCATAGAACTCGATGCAGCTGAAATCACGCCGATAGTGGCTACACCCGGCGATCCTGGCAATGGCAAATATATCCGCGATCTGAATACGCCCGTACCTGTCGATCTTGCTTACGGAGGCACTTGTACTGCAGGAAAAAACGAAGATATGGATATGTATGCCGAAGTTTTAGCTGATGCATTGCGGCAAGGCAAGCGCGTGGCGGATTCGGTTCAGTTTTACATCCAATTTGGTTCGCAGGAAACACGCGACTACTGTGTGCGCAAAGGATATCTGCAAATATTTGAGAAAGCTGGCGCGAAGGTCATCGAGCCCAGTTGCGGCGCTTGCATAAACGCCGGGCCAGGAGTGAGCACGCGGTCCGATCAAGTTGTTATCAGCGCGCAGAATCGCAATTTCCCGGGACGCAGTGGGCCAGGGCAGATGTATCTCGCCAGCCCATTGACTGTGGCCGCAAGCGCGGTCGCCGGTTATATCGTTGAGTATGCACCCAGCAACCAGTTTGTCAGTGTTTAGAGTCTGGAAATTCCCGAAAGGCTAACTTCCAACCGCAGTTTGCTGTGTAGAAGATCGTCGTTGTATGGAGATATCCGGGTTCGATCCTGTAAGGTCGCCTTCGACGGACTGAAGCATGCGCAATGCACGCTCGGCGCGCAGCACTGTGGGTGCGTTGGGATGAGCGGGGCAAGTTAATTGGTGGCCGCCATGGGTGGATTTATGTTCACAACGGCAAGCTGCTTCCAGATAGCCCGACAATAAAGTCTGCATGCTCGAGCGGGCTGTTCGCGCACTAGCGATAAACCGCCGCTGGCGCTTTTGTTGGTCAAGCGTGGCAATAACAATCAAAACCGCAACCAACAAAAAGCCGAGAAGGCCGAGAATATCGGCCGGATTGTCCACCGCGAAAGAACCGTAGGGTGGAACGAACCAATACCAAACCCCCAACCATCCCACCAATGCTGCAATGCCGGCAGCGACCGGGCCCCATAACCACGCGGCCAGAATAATTACCGGACAAAGTGACAAATAGGGGTGATTTCCGTGCAAGATGGGTTGCAATACGCGTATCAGGCACAAGGCAGCGACCGATGCCAGCAATGCACAGCCAATATCCATCAAGCTTTTATATTTGTTGTGCAAAGGTGGTAGCTTTTCTGATTGAGCGGCGCTTCCCATGGCAAACGGCCTCCGGGAACTTATCTAGTTTTTATCATAAAGGCTGCCCATCCGAAAGGCCTGTTTTTGTGGGGGTTTTAGGGCAAGATGAGTGAAAGTTTATGCAACTTCTGGGCTTTGGGTGTTCCATCATAATCGTCGAAGCGATTTGTAGGGAGGCATACTGTACCGCGAACACCATTCTTGCTAAAATCTAATATCAATATAGTCCCTTAATTATTCAGGAGATACGCAATCTATGGCATATGTGATCGCAGAACCGTGCATTGGAACCAAGGACTCCGCCTGTGTGGACGCCTGCCCGGTAGATTGCATTCATCCCAAGAAGGACGAGGGCCCGCATACGACCGAGGAAATGCTTTACATTGACCCCGTCGAATGCATTGATTGTGGTGCGTGCGTGCCGGTTTGCCCGGTTTCGGCCATCTTCGCCGCCGACGATTTGCCGGAAAAGTGGAAGAGCTATGCCGAACGCAATGCCAAGTATTTTGGCCGGTAAATAGGTTTTAAATCAGGCCCATGCTCTAAAGTGTGGGCCTTTTTACGTTCCATAACAAAACTAAACAATTCTGTACCACCTTGTGTGGGCTTCCCGTCATCCTAATCTGGTGTGCTGGTGCATTCGTTCTAACGCCTCCCTCAGACATCGCCAGCCTGGAGAAAAAGGATGAAAACGACTCTGGTGGTCATTTTGTTTGCCGCTGTTTCTGCCTTTGCGCAAGACCAACTTGCCATCAAGGATGCGCAGTCGGCGTGCGGTCCCGCAAACGTAAAATATGACGCACATCAGGATTCATCGCAGCACCCAGCGCCTCAACCTGATTCCGATAAAGCCCTTGTTTACGTTGTGCAGGAAATTGGAGAGTTGAAGTGCTCAGGCTGTGCCCTGACCAAGGTTGGGTTGGATGGCGCTTGGGTTGGAGCCAATCAGGGCAGTTCCTACTTCTTTTTCTCGACAGACCCGGGTGAACATCATATCTGCTTGAATTGGCAGTCCCTGTTTTCGGGGCGATCGCACGCTTTTGCTCTTGCGAATTTTACAGCGGAGGCCGGCAAAGTCTATTACTTCAGGGCGCGCATTTTTCCGGGACACTACGATTATTCTTTTGATCTCGATCCCATTAACAGTGACCAAGGGAAATATCTCGTTGCCTCGTCAGCTTTTAGCGTCTCGCATCCTCGGAAGTAACTGTTCCGTTAGAATCGCGTTGTACTTAGATGTGATTCTATGGCGCTGCATGAATCCGAAGCCATTGTGCTGCGCACGTATCCACTGCGCGAAGCTGATCTGCTGGTCACTCTTTTCACTCGCGTAGAAGGAAAAGTGCGCGGGGTTGCGCGATCGGCAAAAAAATCGAAAAAGCGTTTTGGCGGCGCTCTTGAACCGCTAACGGTAGTGCGCGCTTTTTATGATGTCCGCGAGCGAAATGAACTGGCCCGGCTTGACGCCTGTGAGGTGCTGGATTCGCCGCTCTCCTCCGAAGTCAGTTATCTCCGCGCCGTCGCTCTCGCACACGTTGGCGAAGTGCTTGACGAATTGCTTCCCGACCGCGAAGCCAACGATGCTGTCTTCCGCCTCGCGCTTGCAGTCCTTGGACACTTGCGCGGGCGCGAAATTTGGATGCCCATTACTTACTTCCAGCTCTGGATGACCCGGCTGATGGGCTATTTGCCGGATCTGTCAGAGTGCATCGTGTGTGGGAGAAGCTTGAACGGCGGCCGCGCCTTCTACCACGTATTGGCCGACGGCTTAATGTGCGTTGACGATAAACGGCTCGCATCGTCGGAACTTTCCAGTGATTCACGTATGCTCGCAACCCAGATGTTTCGGGCACCCATTGATACATTCACGGGCGTTACGTGGCCGAAAGAATTGGGTGCAGACTTGCGCAAGCTTCTTATGCAAATCCTACAGCGGCACATTGAGAAGAAATTAACCACTGCTGCGATGCTTGAGAAGATCGATGGGTGAAAATTGCCGCGTTACCACCTTTGCTCATTTCATCAAAACCGGTAGTACAGCCTCGGCGAGTTGGTGATAGACTCATCCCAAAATCCACTCGATATCGGTGTGGAATGGAAGGATATTTAAGGAGAGAAAACATGGCGAAGAAAAATTTGATTTTTCCGGCCGTTTTAGGCGTGGCGCTATTTGCCGGCCTAAGTCTGGCGCAAGATCCCGTGGTGAATATTGATAGGGCCCGCCATCCAAACTTAGCGGAAGCTCAGGAGCATATCGTGGCAGCAAATGCGGCCATCGCACGCGCTCAAGCCGACAACAAATACGACATGAAAGGCCATGCCGAGAAAGCGCGGCAGCATCTGGCAGAAGCCGATCGCGAGCTTCGCGCTGCAGCTACGGCGGCGAACGAAGGTATGAAGCGATAGATTTTTTGGAGAGCGGGTGGAAATCTAGCCACCTGCTCTTTCCTTTCAATTAGCAAAGCTGACGATATTCCCTCCATCCATTACAATCATTGATTAAGTTTAAGACTGCGCTCGTTTCTTTATATGCCTCCAGCCAAGGCCAACTCGCTGACTTTTCAGGAGCTTATCCTCCGCTTGCAGACTTTCTGGGCGGAACGCGGATGCGTTCTCCAGCAGCCCTATGACGTTGAGCTCGGGGCGGGCACAATGTCTCCGGAGACGTTTCTAAGAGTACTTGGGCCAAATCCTTATAAAGTCGCGTACGTTCAGCCGTCTCGGCGGCCCGCTGATGGGCGTTATGGCGAAAATCCTAACCGCCTCTACAAGCACATGCAGATGCAGGTAATTTTGAAGCCTCCGCCGGAAAATGTGCAGGAGTTGTATCTGGAATCGCTGGGGGCGATTGGTATTGACTTGCGCCAGCATGATTTGAAGTTCGAAGAGGACAACTGGGAGTCACCGACGTTGAACGCATGGGGTGTGGGTTGGCAGGTAATGCTCGATGGGCTTGAGATCACGCAGTTTACGTACTTCCAGCAATGCGGGGGAGTTGATTTAGACCCAATTTCCGCCGAATTGACGTATGGTCTCGAGCGCATCTGCGCTTTCCTGCAAGATGTGGATTCGATTTACGACATCGTGTGGGCGCGTGATCCGCTGACCGGTCGAGAAGTGACATACGGCGATGTGCGGCTGGCGGATGAGCAACAGTTCTCTGTTTATAACTTCGAAGCGGCGGATGTGGAAAAGGCTTGGCAGCACTTCAATTTGTGCGAGAGCGAATG
>JAJPHW010000228.1 GCA_021325035.1 Terriglobia bacterium | reverse complement strand
CCCCAACCCAGCGCCGTGATGTAATTCGCCAGCGCATCCAGCCACACATAAATCACATGCTTCGGATCATCGGGCACCGGAATGCCCCACGAAAACGTCGAGCGGCTAATAGACAGATCTCGCAGTCCCGACTTCACGAATGACATCACTTCGTTACGCCGTGTCTCGGGACGAATAAAGTCCGGCTGGTTTGTATAAAGCTCCACCAGCTTGTCTTGAAATGCCGACAACTTGAAGAAGTAATTCTCTTCCTTCACCGTTTCGGTCGGACGCCCGCACTCCGGGCACGGCGCGCCCGGCTCGGTCACATCCACATACAACTCATCGAACACGCAGTACTGCCCAACATATTCGGCCTTATAGATGTAGCCGTTGTCGCGGATCTTCCTCCATAAAGCCTGCACGCCGCGTTTATGCCGCTCCGAAGTTGTACGGATGTAGTCGTCGTACGTCAGCCCCATGCGGTCCCACAGCGCTTTGAACTCCGCCGACACTTCATCGGTCAACTGCTGCGGAGACTTCCCTGCCGCCTGCGCCGCCCGTTCAATCTTCTGCCCGTGCTCGTCCGTTCCGGTCAGAAAATACGTGTCTTTGCCGAGCATCCGCTGCCGCCGCGCAATCGTATCGCATGCAATGGTCGTATAAGCATGCCCGATATGCGGCCGCGCATTCACGTAATAAATCGGCGTCGTAATGTAGAACTTTTCGCTCATGAGTTTCTTAACTTAACTGACCACCTTGTCATTCCGAGCCGTTCGCTGTCGCAACGCGAAGAGAACGTGCGAGGAATCTGCTTTTATCCGGATCGCCTGCACTTTCTTGCCCGATCTGATACTCTCGCAGCGCCGCTTCCATCACGCTCTTCAACGGCAGACTCTTCTCCAGCGCAATCTTTCTGCAATCTTCATATTCCGCAGCGTAGTTGACGACTGCGCCATTGTGTCGCGCAATCTTCACCCTCACGTTTCCCCAGGGAGTCGCCGCTGTCACCCACTCCCTCGTCAAAACCGCCCGCTCTTCTTCACGGCGCCGAATGCCCAACGTCGAAGTCTCACTAAAAATCATCCGCGTCATTCTCTCGGCGTCTTCGTTTCTGCATAATATCGTCAGCAGCATTCCGGGGCGGTTCTTCTTCATCTGCACCGGCAGCACAAACGCATCCAGCGCACCCTCGTTTAGCGCCCGCTCCATCGCATAGCCGACAACCTGCGGGTTGAGATCATCAATGTTCGCTTCGAGCACGGTAATCGTGTCGCGGGCGTCGTCTTTGTATTCACGATCCTGAGCTTTGCCAATCACCAACCTCAGCACATTCGCATGGCTTGAAAAATCCCTCGTGCCTGCGCCGTATCCAATTCTTTCAGTCTTCATCGCTGGAAATTTCTCAAACCGCGTTGCCAGCGTCTTCACGATGGCCGCCCCAGTGGGCGTCACCAACTCCGATTGCACACCGGAAGAATAAACCAACGCCTCTTTCAACAATTCCAGAGTTGCCGGCGCAGGGACAGGAAAATTGCCGTGCGCACACTGCACAGTTCCTCCACCAACATTCAACGGCGAACAAACAATCTCATCCACGCCGAGCGCCTCCGCTCCAACCGCTGCGCAAACGATGTCCACAATCGCATCCACCGCGCCAACTTCATGGAAGTGCACCTTCTCGATGTCCATATTGTGGATTTTCGCTTCCGCCGCGCCTAATGCTTCAAATATCGCGATAGCCGTCTTCTTCGCTCCCGAAGAAATCGACGCCTCTTGAATAATCTCGCGAATCTCTCTAAGCCCGCGATGGTGATGCTCATGCTTATGTTCATGATCATGCTTGTGTGGCCCGGACGCCCCCGTCCGCGCGCCCTGGCTCGCAGAATTATGCCCACCAAAGTTGTGCTCGCTTAACGCCAAAGTCTCGTGTTCGTGCTCACTGTGGCTATGCTCATGCGAATGACGGTCTTGCGAATGACTGTGTGCATGCTCATCATGACGCTCACTCCAATGCTTTGCACCGCCGTTCTCCCTCACATCGACTTTGGTCGCCGAAATTCCGCTGCGGTTCACCCGTGAAATTTCCAGCTTCGCGCCAATATTCAATGCCGCAACCGCCTCTTCCAGCAACCCCGGAGACACGCCTGCATCCACCAGCGCGCCCAAAAACATGTCGCCGCTGATGCCGGAAAAGCAGTCTAAGTACGCAATTCTCATAGGGTTTTCATGCTCTCACGTCGAATTCGCAAAGACTAGGAAGACTGCGTTCTCTGCGTCCTCTGCGGTGAAAGCTTTTCGATGAGGAACTTTCATCATAGGGAACGGTCGTTCACCCCGTCAAACCAGCCAGTCCACGCGTTAGCTCTGCTACAATCACTATTCTCTTCAATCATTTAGGGGAACTCTTGTACCGCCATCTTGAAGCCCGTTTAGTCGAGCATTTCCGCGATTATTTACGTCGAGCCTACGATCTGGACTTTCCCAAAATCGTCGTCGAGCTGCCTCCACGCGTCGAACTCGGCGAGTACGCTTTGCCGCTCGCCTTCGAGTTGGCGAAAAAACTCCGCAAGGCCCCTAAAAAGATTGCCGAGGAAATCGTTGCCGGTGTAGGAGTTATCGAAGGCTTCACCAAACTAGAAGTCGCCGGAGCCGGCTACATCAACGCCTACGTCGATCGCGCGGCCATGGCGAAGTCGCTTGCATTAGATGTTCATCCCGAGGACAAAGCTCCCGCAGGCAAGATTCTGGTCGAGCACTCGAGCATCAATCCCAACAAAGCCGCGCACATCGGCCATCTCCGTAACGCGATTCTCGGCGATACGTTTGTCCGGCTGCTTCGTTTTGCACAGCGCGAAGTGGATGTCCAGAACTACATTGACAACACCGGCGCCCAGGTCGCTGACGTTGTGGTTGGTTTTCAGAACTTAGACCGAAAATCCCGCGCCGAAATCGAAGCGCTCACCAAACAAACGCGTTTCGATTACTACTGCTGGGATCTCTACGCTCGCGTCTCGCAGTGGTACGCCGCAGATCCAACCGCAAATACAAGCAAAGACCGCCTAAAGATTCGCGCCCAGGCCTTGCACGATATCGAACATGGCGGAAATGAAACCGCCGATCTCGCCGAGTTGATCTCTGTCGCCGTCCTTCGCCGACATCTCGAAACTATGGATCGCCTCGACATTGAGTACGACTTCCTGCCCCGCGAGAGCGAAATCCTCCATCTTCATTTCTGGGACGCGGCTTTCACCAAGCTCAAAGAATCCGGCGCGCTGACCTACGAAGATTCCGGCAAGAACAAAGGCTGCTGGGTCATGCAGCGTGTAGGGCGGACACTCTTGTCCGCCAAAGAACCCGGCGAGGCCTCTGTGAAGTCCGCTTCGCAAACTGATGCCGAGCGGGTTTCACAAAACGAAGACAATCAGAAAGTCATCGTCCGCTCCAACGGCACCGTTGGCTATGTGGGCAAAGACATTGCCTATCACATGTGGAAGTTCGGCCTGCTCGGCAAAGACTTCGGCTATCGCAAGTTCTATCGCTATCCCAATCAGCATGAGTGCTGGATCTCTGCCGAGCATGGAGAGGCCGACCATCCGCACTTTGGCGGCGTTGCCGAAATTTATAACGTCATCGACGCCCGCCAATCCGAAGCGCAAAACACAGTCATCGAGGCCCTGCGAGCGCTCGGACACAACGACGCCGCGGATCACTACACCCATTTTTCCTATGAGATGGTCGCGCTCACTCCTCGCTGCGCCGCCGAACTCGGCTACATGCTAAGCGACGAAGATAAGACGCGCGCTTACATTGAAGTCTCCGGGCGAAAGGGCTTTGGCGTCAAGGCGGACGATCTCATCGACCGCCTCATCGCCTCGGCGAAGACCGAAGTGGATGCGCGACACCCTGAAATAAGTGACTCCCAGCGGGTCACCATTTCCACGCAGATTGCCGTGGGTGCTTTACGTTATTTCATGCTGCGCTTCACAAAAAACTCCGTCATCGCCTTCGACTTCAAGGAAGCCCTTTCTTTTGAAGGAGAAACAGGGCCTTACGCGCAGTACGCAGCCGTCCGGGCGGCCAATATTTTCCGAAAATCGGGTCAAAATTTGCAGAATTTCGCAAAAATGCACCGCGCAGAGGATTTTTCGCGCTACCTCAATGCCAATAAATCCCATGACAGCAATGAGATATGGGACTTATGGCTGACTGCATCACGCACCTCAAATGTGGTTGCGCAGTGTATCGCCACCACTGAACCCGCGCACCTCGCCAAGCATGCTTTTCAACTAGCCCAAAAGTTTAATTCGTTCTACCACCACTATCCCATTCTGCAAGAAGCGGACGAGGGCCGAAAGAATTTTCTCCTCTCGACCGTCGCCGTCGTCCACCGCGAACTCACCCGCGTCCTCGGCGTGATGGGAATTCAAGTACCGGAAGCGATGTAGGCAAAAATCAACTTTTATGGACGGAGAAATCATGGGACAACCTGTTGTGCATTTCGAAATCGGATGCCGGGACGCCGGCAAAACTGCGAACTTCTTCTCACAATTATTTGGCTGGAATATGCAAGCTGCGGGCCCGGCGACCATGATCCAAACTGGCGCGGATAGCGGCATTCAAGGGCACATTACCAGCCTGGGGCATGAGCCTTTCCACTACACGATGTTCTATGTACAAGTGGATGATGTGAAAGCCTACCTCGACAAAGTTGCGGCGCTCGGCGGCAAGATGCTGGTGCCTCCAGTTGATATTCCGACGGGCACATTTGCGTGGTTCGCCGATCCAGAGGGCAACACGATTGGATTGTGGAAAGCGAAGTAGAGACGCGCTCTGCTTCAAATTTAGAAGCACTCCTCGCGGTCTGGCGACCGCTCGGGTGATTCAGAGCGGCGATTTATTCGGCACGGCTAAAGCCGTGCCCTTTCACAACCCGGCCGGCGGATTATCGCAGCGCTGAAAGCTTGCCCCGAGCGAAGTCGAATGGGCGCTGCGCGACCCAAAATCCAGATGCGGCTCTTTCGGCACGGCTGAAGCCGTGCCCTGATACCCGAATCTAAACTCCCGCACCTCGATATTCGCGGATCAGCCTCACAGCTGCGTCAACTAATTGTGCGTTGTCACGTGCTGGCGTGCCGTTGGGTAGAAGCGTGATGTCTTCCAGCCCTGTTCGGATGCCGTGGCCGCGCTCAAGCGCACGGCGGTTGACCGTCCAACTTGCGATGCCCTCGCCGTGGTGAACCTGCTCGAGGGAGATGCCCGCGGAGACAACAATATCTTCCATCTCCGCGGCATGGTGCAGCGCGATGTCAACATCGGCATCGAGCGGCTCCATCAAAACGCGGCGGCACCGGCTAGCTAATCCCGATCGCACAAAAGCTCGCGCATCTTCGACCGTTAGCAATCCGGCTTCAATCTCGACACCACGCGAGAGCAACAATTCGCTGAGTTCAATAATTCCCGGCTCGCCTTGATTCGCCGTCACTAGGTCGGGCATTTCTTCCCACGCACTGACGATGTGCAAGCGCTCTTGCGGGTCGCTCACAATCGTCGCTGAAGTGGTTAGCGAGATCGGCGTATTTGGACACACGGCGCGAATCGCCCGCAGGACTCTCGCACAAGCAGTTCCGTCGAGCGTCTCGCGTCCGGCATCGTCGAAGGCGTGGACGTGAACTGAGTGCGCGCCAGCTTCTACGCATGCGCGCGCGTCTTCGGCTATTGCCGCGGGCGTTCGCGGGGCGTTGGGATGAACTCTCTCCCCATTCAACGCAACTTGCAAAAAAACTTTGTCCGGCATGATTCCCTGTTCTGGGCGACTCTACCATACCCGTGAAATCGTAGCCTGTTACAAGTTCATCAAAACTTACATCCGCGGTCGCGCACCTGCTATTCTGTTGCGCCAGAATGCAAAATGTCTCATTGCTCTTCCGTTATTTCGTGCTGGCGTTCAGCGCCTTGCTGCCGCTGATCAATCCGCTGGGGTCGGCGCTGGTGATTATGGCCGTGGTCGGACACGCACCGCGCGAAGTTTATAAAGATCTGGCGCGCAAAATTGCCGTCAACACGGTTCTCTTCTTAATGGTCTTCGAGCTGGTCGGCGCGGGATTGCTGGCCTTCTTCGGAATTTCGCTTCCTGTCGTTCAAGTTGCAGGAGGGTTGGTGCTGGCGGGCATGGGCTGGTCACTGCTCAACCAGTCGGATCCGGGAACTGCTAAAGCCGAGGCCCAATTGGATCCTTCACGTTACAAATCGTTGGCGGAGAAATCATTCTATCCTCTGACCTTTCCCATCACGGCCGGGCCGGGGTGCATTGTCGTAACCTTGACGGTGAGCGCGCATGCCTCCATGCCCTCATTGGCACACAACCTATTCGCACACCTCGGAGTATGGCTGGCCATCGTCGCCCTGAGCGTGACCGTTTATTTCTGCTATACCTACGCGCCGAAGATTACTTCGTATATCAATCCGCAGACCGCGCATGGCATTCTCCGGGTAATTGCGTTTGTGCTCCTCTGCATCGGCGTGCAAATCACCTGGAATGGCGTGCAGGCGATGATCAAGATGGTGATGAAGCCGTAACAGATTGATGGGCAGATGAGGACACCCGCCCCTTGCGCAAGAGCGGGATGCTCGCGCCTACATCATTTCTCAGCCTTTGAAGTCACGCACAAATTCAATCAGCGTGCGGACGGCGATGCCGCTCGGGCCTTTGGCAATCCACGGTTTGGTGTCTTCCATCCAGGCGGTGCCGGCGATATCGAGATGCAGCCAGGGAGTATCTTCGGCAAATTCTTTTAAGAATGCCGCGGCGTTGCTGGCTCCGCCCCAGCGCGCGCCCGCGTTGACAAGGTCGGCGATGTTGGAGCGCATGTTGTCGAGGTACTCGTCACCGAGGGGCAAGCGCCAGAATTTTTCTCCGGACTTGCTGAGCGCGGCGTTGAAGCGCTCATACATCTTGTCGTCATTGGCGAAGACACCGGCGTTGGCGTAACCAAGCGCAACCACCACTGCACCGGTGAGAGTCGCTGCGTCAATCAAGTGGGTGCAGCCGAGTTCCTTGGCATAAGTCAGGCCATCCGCGAGCACGAGGCGGCCTTCAGCGTCGGTGTTGATAATTTCAATGGTCTTGCCCGACATTGCGGTCTGAATGTCTCCCGGCTTCTGGGCTTTGCCGGAGGGCATGTTCTCTGTGGCGCAAACTATGCAGGTGACTTTGACGTTGGGCTTGAGCAATGCGATGGCGCGCATCGCGCCGAGCATGGCTGCGCCTCCGGCCATGTCGTACTTCATTTTCTCCATGCCGTCGGCCGGTTTAATGGAGATGCCGCCGGTATCAAACGTAATTCCCTTGCCCACGAGGCCGATCTTGATATTTGCAGGCGCACCCGCTGGTTCATATTGGAGAACGATGAGCGCGGGCGGCTCGTCGGAACCTTGCGCGACACCCCAGAATGCTCCCATCTTTAATTCTTTGATTTTGTCCGCGCCGTAGGTTTCGCACTTCAGGCCGACTTCTTTGGCCATCTTCTTCGCTCGCTCAGCGAGGATGGTCGGCGTCATGTGATTGCTGGGCTCATTCACCAGATCGCGGGTGAAGTTTTGCGACTCGCCAATGATGACGGCTTCGTCGTGCGCTTGCTGGAGTTTTTTCTGGTCTCCGGTCGCGACGACTGTAAATGAATCAATCTGCTGATCTTTTCGGTCGCTCTTGTAGGTATCGGGATCGAAGTTGCCGACGAACGCGCCTTCAACAATGGCTTTTACGGCTTCTTCGGCGTTTAGGGAGTCAGGCGCAACGAAGGCGAGGCTCCGAATACCGCGCGGCTTAAGCGCTCGGACAACCGCTCCAGCCAATTTGCGCAAGTCCGATGCCGAAAAGCTTTCGGCTTTGCCTCCGCCGATCAGCAACAAGCGTTTGGCTTTGAGTTTTTCAGGAGAGCGCAATAGCGTGGTCTCCGCTGGCTTCGCGGTAACCTCTCCGCTGGCGATTACAGCCGCTGCCGCGGCCACCACGGCGGCATCATTGCTCTGAACAGCCACATCGGGCTTGTCTTTGGAACCATTATCGAGAACTACAACGGCAAGACATTCGGTTTCAACTTCCGCAGGATGAGCAAAGGAAAGATTGGTTTTCATATATTAGAAAGAACGATAGAAATAGTATGAGCGGCGAGTGCAGAAAAGCGCAAGGCGTGTCCTAAAGAACGACTATGGTAATCCCCGGATTTTTTCTTCCCAAATCGCGATCACTTTTCAAACTGGGAGCATCGCGCAGCAAATTCCAGACTTGCTGATCTGACTTTGACCAATTCTCCCCGAAGATGCATCCACGAATTTCGTTGCGGGAAACCATTTCCATCAAGCGCGCTTGCACTGCGATGCGAATCTCGCCTCCGGTTCCGCTTGAGCCGTAGCCGTGAATGAGCTTGATGGCGCTATGCCCCTGCTGGCGAGCGAGTGCAAGCTCGCGGTTAAGGCGCCAAAGAGCCTCCGCCACAGTCGGCATGTTCTCTTTGAGATTGATCTCAATCAGCGCGAGTTTCTTGTGCGACATAAATAATATCTGCGAGCCCAAAATACTTAATCCAAAAGTTTAAGAATGGCCTGACATGACCCTGGGTTAAAAGATTAAAACACCGATGTTTGCTGCACCAAACTAACCAACACAACAAGGGCTGCACAGATAAGTGTGCATGATACTCTCAAATTGCTCTGGGGATTTGCGCCGATTCGTCTTGGCGTTGCAAAAAGACAATTTTCGCCGGCTTTTGCGCACGGTGGAAGCGCTTTCGGATCTCGGCCCCGCCATCACGGCCGACCGGGAGTTTCCACAGACGGCGCGTTCCATGCTTGCAGCGCTCATGCAGGCAAGTGGCGCGCGTGAAGCTGTTCTCTTCCGTTTCAGTGATAAACCTTCTCTGCTGACCTCCATGTCGTCGGATGGGTTTGTATTGATGCCTGATCCGGCCGTCATTCCGCTCCTGCCGAAACATATTCATGCCTTGTTGAGCTCGCCGGGAGCCATCGTATTAAACGATATCGAGCATGAGGCTTATCTCAGCTCCAACGGAAATGTCGCGCCACAACTCTTCAAGTGCCTGGCTCCCCTAAAAATCAGCGGCAAGCTGGTAGGGTTGGCAGCCATGGGCCGCCGTGAGGGCGATGCCGATTATGATGGCGAAGAATTAGACGCGCTCGATCTTCTTTGCAATTACGTAGCGTTGGCGTTGCAAAACTACAATTTGACGCAAACTCTGGCCCAGCGAGTCGCTGAAAATTTGCGCATGCTGGCCTCGTTGCATGGCTTTTATGACAACGCGTTAGAAGCATTCGCCTCCGCGATTGACGTGAAGCACGTCAATATTCACGGGCACTCGCAACGTGTGGCTCGGTATGCTGCGGGAATTGGTGAAGCCATGGGGATGGATGCCGATGCAGTTTCAGCGCTGCGGTCTGCAGGTTTATTGCACGATATCGGCAAAGTTTCCGTGGACAAGCGTCTGTTCGCAAAGTCAACGACGCTCGACCCCGATGAATTCCGCGAGATGGCCGACCACACTGTCATTGGACACCAGATCGTCAGTGGAGTGCAATTTCCCTGGCCGCGCATTCCGGACATTGTGCGCTGGCACCATGAACGCGCGGATGGATCGGGATATCCCGATGGATTGGTGATGGACGAAGTGCCGCTCCCGGCACGCATTATTGGCTTGGCCGATACATTCGACGCGATGACCAGCGAACGGCCCTATCGGGATTCGATTACGCTGGGTGGAACTCTCAGTGAGATCGTCCGCATGACCCCGCAAAAATTCGACCCGGAAGTTGTGCAGGCCCTGCTGATTCAGGTGCGGAGAGACGCGGTGAATAGTAACCGCACCCCATTTCTTGAAGAACGGATGGCCGGCAGTTTGGCAGCCACTGATGTGGACCACCTGGCATCGTCCTTGCAGCACAAGACCAGCCGCGGACGATTATTTCTCACTTAATTTCCGCTAAAGCTCCCCCTTCGATTTGCCGATGAACCCTGCGCGGTAGTTTTTTCTCAAATCCCATTCGCAACCCAGATTCGTTAACCAATTACGGCAAACAAGCTATTGGAACCACGCGGGCACTGCGCGTTCAGGGCCATTGCAGCTTCCGGAGAACATATGGCAACGGCGATGCAATCCAACTATGCAGTCCTGGGGCAACAGGCTGGCGCGCTGCGCGTTATCTTCGAAAGCCTTCCGGTCGCGGTGATGGTTGCCGATGCCGATGGAAGCATGATCTTTTGCAATCCAATGGCAGAGAAAATCCTTAACATGAACGCCGCGGCTAACAACAGCGAATCACCTACTATTCAGGGCTGGTACCTTCCCGATCAGGTCACTTTGCTGTCTCCAGATCAGTTGCCGCTGGTACGAGCGGTGCGAGGTGAAAGAGTCACGGATGAATTGATTTTTATTAGTGGAGCCGAAGCATCGCGGCGGGCAAACAGCCACGGTGCATGGATTCGCGTCAATGGCTGGCCGCTGCGCGATCCGGAAGGACAAGTTTACGGCGGAGTGATCATGTTTCACGATTTCACGGAAGGCCGTAAAGCTCTGCAAACTTTAGGATTGCTCTCCCGCGTAGTCGAGCAGACAGCGGACAATGTCATCCTCACGGATCGCAATGGAATCATTCAATATGTGAACCCGGCTTTCGAGGCCACTACCGGCTACAACAAAGAGGAGGCATTGGGCCGGACTCCGAGATTGCTTAAGTCCGGACTGCACGACGCCGAGTTCTATCGCGAGCTTTGGCAGCGGTTACAAGCAGGCCGCGCATGTCAGGGCATGATCATCAACCGTAAAAAAAATGGAGAGTTATATTGGGCGCAACAGGCCATCACTCCCATTCGCGACGAATGGGGACATCTGACGCATTTTGTTTCGGTGCTGCGTGACATCACTGAGCTGCGTAAAAAGCAGGAACAGGAATTTCAGCTGCAATTGGCCCGCGATGTACAGCAGCAGTTCTATGCATCCGCACCTTCGGCAGCAGGATTAGATATTGGAGCATCGGCGCATCCAGCCTACGAAACCGGGGGCGATTATTTTGATTTCGTCACCATGAGTGATGGTTCGTTGGTGATTGCCGTCGGCGATGTGGAAGGCCACGGCTTTGGCTCCGCACTGGTCATGGCTTTGACCCGAGCTTACGTGCGGTCATTCGTCGCAATGGGGCTTGCGCTCGATGAAGTTCTTGCGCAAGTGAACCGCATGTTATTCAAAGATTTGAAAAATGGACGATTTGTCACCTTGGCCTTAGCCAGAATCACAAAAGATGATCACTGTTTGTCCTTCGCCAGCGCCGGGCATGTAAGCGGTTTCTTACTGACTCCGGATAGGCAAACAATTCCGCTCGAAAGCACAGGGCCGCCGCTGGGGCTCTTCGCCGAAAGCAAATTTGAAAGGCGCGAAGAGACCATTCTCGAAACCGGACAAACGCTGGTTTTAATGACCGACGGCGCGGCGGAATCGGCAGCGCCCGATGGCGCGGAATTTGGTTGTGAGGGTGTGCTGGCCTGTGTCCGCGAACGATGCGCCCAAAGCGCGCAAAGCATTGCGGAAGAGATTTATGCCTCCGCGCGCAATTTCGTGAACTACGAACCGCAAGCCGACGATATTACCTCAGTGGTAATCAAAGTAACCGGTTAAGAGCTGCATTTTCATCACGCCAGTAACCTTTCTAGCCAGCAACTTTCCCGCGATTTCGGGTTCATAATCTTAGCGGGGATTTCCAGACTCGCCTGGTGTGTTCATGCCCTTCAAGCCTGCCCATTTCACAAGCACTGTGGTGTTGAGCGTCACTGCGCTGGCATTGTTCAACCTTCCAGCGACCGGCAAGAAAAAGCAGGAGGCGCCGGCCAATGAGATGGACCCGCAGAAGCGGGTTGTCCATGCGCTCAACCGTCTAACCTTTGGACCAAGGCCCGGCGACATTGAGCAGGTCAGCAAACTTGGACTCGACCAGTGGATTGACCTGCAACTGCATCCCGACAAAATTGACGATAGCGCGCTCAATGCGCGTCTTGCGCCGTTGCGCACGCTGCAAATGAATTCGCAGGAGCTTGCGTATAAATTTCCTTCCGGTCAGGTCATTCGAGCGGTGATGGATGGAAAGATATCCATGCCAGGCGATCCCGTAGAAAAAGCTATCTATCAACATCAAATTGCAAAACTGGCAGACAAGCAGGAGAAGAAACAAGCGGCAACGTTGCAAACCGCGAACGTAAAAGATTCGAGCGATGAAGATGCCAGCGCGAAATCAGCGATCGCCCCGATGAATCCTGAAGAAGAGGCGAAACGCGGTGACGCTATGTTCGCCGATGCCGAAGCGCAGCAACTCCTGGCATTACCTCCCGAACAAAGGCTCGGCACGATTTTGAAGCTTTCAACCGCCGATCAACAGACACTGATATCGAATGTGAAGGGCGATAAGCGCGAAAAAATTCTTGACGGGGTTCCTCCGGAGCAACGGGAACTCATGATGGCACTGAATAATCCGCAGCAGGTGGTCAACGAAGAACTGCTTCAGGGAAAGCTGCTGCGTGCGATTTACAGCGAACGGCAGTTGCAGGAAGTGATGACGGACTTCTGGTTCAACCACTTCAATGTGTTTATCGGCAAGGGCGCGGACCGGTACATGCTGACGGATTATGAGCGAGACGTGATTCGTCCCCATGCGCTGGGCAAGTTTGAAGATTTGCTGGTGGCGACGGCGCAGAGTCCGGCAATGTTGTTTTATCTCGATAATTGGCTGAGTGTGGGGCCGAATTCGGATGTAGCCAATGGAATTCGCGGGCATGGCGATAAAAAAGAATTGAAGAAGCGCGAAAAGCAGAATGGCCCGGTGAAGCAAGCCAAGGGCAAGCGCAACGGACTCAATGAAAATTACGGGCGCGAGTTGATGGAACTGCACACGCTGGGAGTGAACGGCGGATATACGCAGAAAGATGTAACCGAAGTCGCAAAAGTTTTGACGGGATGGACGTTGAAGGAACCGAGGCAGGGCGGCGGCTTCCAGTTTGACGAGCGCATGCACGAACCCGGGGACAAAGTCGTGCTCGGCCATCGCATCAAACCAAATGGCGAGAAGGAAGGTTATGAGGTGCTGCATATTCTGGCGCACAATCCTTCGACCGCGAAATTTGTTTGCACCAAGCTTGCGATGAGGTTTGTGGCGGACGATCCGCCGCCAGCTTTGGTGCAGAGCATGGCACAAACATTCCTGAAGAAGGACGGCGACATTCGCGAAGTGCTGAAGACGATGCTGAAATCGCCGGAGTTCTGGGCGCCGGATGCGTATCGCGCCAAAGTGAAGACGCCGCTGGAATTTGTGGCGTCGGCGGTGCGGGCGAGCGGCGCGGACGTCAGCAACGCTATGGCGATGGTGCGGCAGCTACAAAATATGGGCATGCCGCTTTATGGGATGCAGCCGCCGACGGGATATTCGATGAAAGCGGAGACGTGGGTGAGTTCAGCCGCGCTGCTGGGGCGTATGAATTTTGCGCTGTCGCTGACTGGTGGGAAGATGCGCGGGGCGAAAGTGGATGCGCAGAGTTTGCTGGGAACGAATCCGCCGACGGACGGCGGACAAGCGCTCGCCGATTTGGAGAGCACACTGCTGGCGGGCGATGTTTCCAAACAGACACATGACACGATTGCGGCGCAGTTGGAAGATCCGACCATCGCACAAAGGAAATTAGACGACCCCAGGCATCCGCCGAATGTTGGAATGATCGCGGGGTTGCTACTTGGTTCACCCGAATTTCAGAGGAGATAGCTATGTCCATTACTCGCCGTGTATTCATGCGCAATAGCGCGCTGGCCGTCGTCGGCACATCGGTCGTGCCGGCGTTTCTCACCCGGGCGATACATGCCGCAGAGACAGCGGGCGTGCAGAACAAACGGCTCGTCGTGATTTTTCAGCGGGGCGCGGCGGATGGACTGAACATTGTCGTCCCGCATGCCGAACAGGCGTATTACGCGATGCGGCCGTCCATCAATATTCCGCGAAATGCAGTGCTCGACCTCAATGGATTTTTCGGGCTGCATCCGGCGATGGCGTCGTTCCAGCCGCTATGGAACCAGA
This sequence comes from Terriglobia bacterium, assembly GCA_021325035.1. Lineage (GTDB taxonomy): Bacteria > Acidobacteriota > Terriglobia > Terriglobales > Acidobacteriaceae > JAJPHW01. Next base: position 5,229 of record JAJPHW010000228.1, on the reverse strand, counting down.
AACATCTGGCCATCGTTCATGCAGCAGGTTCGCCAGACCCCACGCGGTCGCATTTTGACGCGCAAGATTTTATGGAGTCGGGCACGCCGGGCGTGAAAGCGACGGAAGATGGCTGGCTGAACCGGAGTCTGCGTGAATTGCCAAAGGCGTCTTTAACTCAAACCGATGCTCCGTTTCGGGCGATTGCCATGGGGCCGTCGCTGCCGCGAATTCTGACGGGCGCGGAGCCTGCGGTTGCGATCAACAATATCAACGATTTCGGGGTGGGTGGAAATAATAAGAACGCTGCGCCGATTTCGAATACGTTCGAGGCGATGTATGACCACTCAGTCGATTCGGTTTTGCATGGCACGGGGCAGGAGACATTCGAAGCGGTGAAGATGCTGAAGGCAGCCGATCCGGCGAAGTATAAGCCGGCGGCGGGAGCGAATTATCCCAAAGGATATTTTGCCGACAGCTTGAAGCAACTGGCACAACTCATCAAGGCCAACCTCGGGGTGCAGATTGCCTTCGCCGACATTGGCGGATGGGACCATCACGTGAACGAAGGCAGCACGCAGGGCCAGATTGCGAATGTGCTTGGAGATTTTTCGCAGTCGCTGTCATCGTTTTGGACCGATCTTGGCGATCTGGCCGAAGACACGGTCGTGGTTACGATGTCGGAGTTCGGGCGCACGGCGCGGGAGAATGGCAATCGCGGCACCGACCACGGTCACGCTAACGTGATGTTCGTGATGGGCGGCGCAGTGAAAGGCGGCAAAGTTTATGGCCGCTGGCCAGGGCTCGATGTGTCGCAACTGCATGAAGGCCGCGATTTGGCGCTGACCACGGACTTCCGGCAGGTGCTGGGCGAAGCGGTTGCCCGGCATTTGGGAAATAAAGATTTGGCAGGCGTGTTTCCGGGATTTGAGAATCCGGGATTCTTGAAGTATTTGGGATAGACGGAAATGCCCGGTCTCTTAATCGTCTTCGCCACGCGGAAATCTGCTGCGCAGCACATTCACGAATGCTGAATCCCACTTCGTCGAAATCATTTCCAGCGGCGAGAATCCTTGTCTCCACGCCAGCCAGAAAGTAATCATTAGTAGCACAATTGTTATGACGAAATTGGGCCACGCATTCAACATCCACTGGCCATGCCAGATCAGTTGGGGCTCTGAACGAAACGGCATTAGATAAGGGATGGGCCATTGGTATCCGTCCGGCCCACGAGCACCGATCAAGTCCTCAAATAAATGCAGATGACAACTGAGCAGAGCCAGCATTCCTGTTTTCAATCGCTGAGTTGCCAGGAGAAATGCTATGGCAGTGATGAATAAACTGAATGCGAGTGTATGCAAAGAATGGTGATAAAGGGTGAACCACAATAACGGATGCGCTGAGTTACGCGTAAGTAATTCGGGAACGATGCCCAATCCATCGACGTCGGGAACCACAGAAGCTAAAGTAACGATCGCACGATCTCGCCGATCCAAGCGTGCACAGTTAGCAAAGACCCATCCGGTGAGGAAATGAGTAACGGGGCTCATGGTGGCTAAGTGATATTACTTCACGCTTTGATTCGTTTTTAATTTTTCGCTCAATGTCAGACCTCCCTCAAATGAGCAGCAGTTAATTCCACGACTGCGTTAGGATATGGCCGAGGCTCTGAAATGTATATCCCCCGACACAACGAAGAAAACCGCGTTCCAGTGATGCACAAGCTGATGGTTTCCCATCCGCTGGCGACATTGGTGACTTTGGGAGCGTCCGGCCTTTTTGCGTCGCATATTCCCATGATTCTGGAAACTGATGGGTCAGAATTCGGCGTGTTGAAGGGGCACATCTCGCGAGCTAACACGCAGTGGAAAGATCTCGTGCCGACAGTGGATGCGCTGGCAATTTTTGCTGGGCCGCAACACTATATTTCGCCGAATTGGTATCCGGGGACGAAAGAGCATGGCAAAGTGGTGCCGACCTGGAATTATGTGGTAGTGCACGCTTACGGGACATTAAGGGTCATCCAAGATGAAGCGTGGCTCTTAAAGAATGTGGAGGAGCTGACCAACATTCATGAAGCGCGATCGCCTGCGCCGTGGCGTGTGAGCGATGCGCCGGAAGATTTCATCCGGTCGCAGTTGAGAGGGATTGTCGGCCTGGAGCTTCCCATCCGACGGCTGGAGGGCAAGTGGAAGGTCAGCCAGAACCGGACGGAGGCCGAGCTGGAAGGCGTGGTGGAAGGATTATCAAGACTCAACACGCCCGAAAGTATTGCGATGAAGAACTTGGTAGAGGAAGTGGAGTAGATGTTTAATGCTTCCTGGATGCCTTGCATATCGCCGTGCAGTAAACTCTCTAGCATGACAAATTTGCGTCTTAAAGACGTATTCTTCCCCCTCGTAATTTTTCTCGCGCTATGCGGCATATGTCCGGCGCAGAAAGCCGCCATCACCTTTGATGATCTGCCGCGGAATGGCGATCTTCCTCCGGGCGTAACCCAAACCGAGACGGCGAAGGCGGCGGTTGCCATTCTGAAGAAGAAGCATGTTCCGCCGGCGTATGGATTTCTTAACGCCATTCGTCTTGAGGGCAGTCCGGACGGCGCGGAAGCGCTGAAGATTTGGGCGGCGAGCGAGCCGGTCGGCAACCATACTTATTCGCACATTGATTTGGAGAAAAACACTCCTGAGGCGTGGGAGCGCGATTTAGCGCAGGATGAGCCAACGCTCGAACTGTTGTCGCCGAATGGGGATTGGCATTGGCTGCGGTATCCGTATTTACATGAAGGCGAAACGGTGGAGAAGCGGCGTGCGGTGCGGGAGTACTTGAAGGCTCATGGATACCGTATTGCCGAAGTGACTATCGATTGGGAAGACTATTTGTGGAATTTCGCCTATGCGCGCTGCGCGCCGAAGAATGATCAAAAAGCAATTGAGTGGCTACACTCGAGTTATCTAAGTACGGCATCGGAGTTCATTGATCTGGCTCGGGCGCAATCGCAATTGTTGTTCGGGCGCGACATCCACTATGTGGTGCTGATGCATCTGGGCGCATACACGAGCACAATTTTGCCGGAGGCCATTGATCTGCTAAGGAAGAAAGGATTCCAGTTCGAGACGCTCGAAGAAGCCGAGAAAGATCCGGCGTATGAGAGCGACCCAGATGCGGGGATTAAAGACGGTGGAACGCTGCTGGATCAGCTGATGCTGGTAAAAAAGCTGCCCATGCCACCGCATGCCGAAAAGCCTTACGAGCAAGTGGAGCACATTTGCGAATAAAATTGTATCCGCAGGCCAACCGGGTAAACCATCAACACATCTCAACCTGTTACTCTGTAAAGACACAATTTCTTAGAGGCGAAAGACCATTCAGCAGCGCATCTCAATTGGATTCGTAGTAGCTTTTTGCTTCCTTCTGCCTGCGTTGTGTTGCGCGCAACAAAATCCGCCCGATGCGCCTTCGCAATCATCGCAGTCCACCATTCAGAACAAACTCGAAATGCTCAACTTTGTGCAGAAGAAGTCACGCGTATTTCCCGATCTCGCGACGAACGCCGCGCGCCTTACTCCCTGGCAAAAATTTCAGCTCGCTACCAACAATAGCGTCTCGCCATCCACGGCCAGCGTGGCCCTCATTTCTGCCGCTTGGGGACAAGCACTTGACAGGCCCTCCGGCTGGGGTGAAGGCGACGAAGCTTTTGGCAAGCGCTTCGGCGCCAATATGGCCCGCTCCGCATCGGCAAACATATTCGGCACATTTCTTATTGCCTCTGTTTTGCACGAAGATCCGCGCTTTTACTTGCGGCAGCACCTTTCATTCAAACAAAATCTGAAATATGCCGCTGACCGGGTGATTCATACACGCAGCGATTTCGGTAGCCGCGCTATCAACTACTCCGGACTCATCGGCCCTCTCGCCAGCGAATCCCTTGCCAACACGTATTATCCCGATGCCAACCGCGGCGCCGGCGCCACTTTTACTCGTTACGGGTCCGATCTTGCCTGGAAGTTCGCCGGCAATCTCGCCCGTCAATACTGGCCTGTCATCAACAAAAAAATTCGCATCCTGCCCTCAGCCCCCACGCAATAAACCACCCGTACATTTCTGTCCGCGTAGCTTTGTCACTGACTCGAATCCTGAGCAACCCGACCTTCGGGCCCACGCCACCGGGAAGCTGTCCGCAGTAAACAAAATGCCGCGCGAAAACGCTAAACGCCGCTCACCCGAGCGGCGTTTTCTTTTTACAGTCATTCAAACTTTCGGTGATGAGTAAAAAGTCGAGTGAACTGCATCACGCGCCCTTGTAACCTTCATCACATCCGATGTCTCGGGCAGCCACGATAATGCCTAGCTGAACAGGGAGGTCGCGATGTCCGCTAAAAATGTTTGGCGATGGCTGAAAGATCAGATTGTGCAGGAAGTTCCTGAAGATTGCAGCGCATGCGTTTTCGACTGTAAGAGGACTGTGTGCACGCCGCAACACTGGGCGACCTGCGAGCGTCGGCTGCGCCACGGTGCGCCTGCGTGTTGGCCAGCTCCCGCAAGCACCAAGCCCCCGCGCGTCAGGGTTTAATCGCGTTCACTTTAAGGGAATGGCTGACATAGGGCAGCCATTTTGTGTTCTTCCATAACTAAGCGGGAAATCGAATAAATCTAAGGCCTTTTCGCGGCCCGAAACCCTCCGGCAATAACTACCACCCCAGCCGCCAATATCGCTAGAATCCACCACCCGTGAAGCATGAATGCTGAGAGGCTCCCGCTAACAATGGCCCGCGCGATGATACTGAGAATCCGCACTGTCAGGGACAAGAGGCCGCTCACCCAGAAATTGTACTCGCCGCCGAAATCAAAAAGGCCGCCTTTCGGCGGCCCTCATGAAATCTTGCAACCTAGAAACTCCGGCAGGCGAGGACGCCCGCCGCTACACTAATCCCCCGCAACAGTCTCGGCTTCTTCTTCCTTCACTGCCGGTTTCGGGGCCGGAGCGATGCCGCCATTCGCATTACCCAACGCCCCCAGCGGAATGAATCCGCCTTCGGCCACGGCCGGTTTTTCTTTCAGGACGACTTCGCGATACAGCGCCGCCATCTTGGCGTTGTGCAGTCCGTCGTCTTTCATCTTCGCGTCGCGCGCCCGCGTCTTCTCTTCGCGCGCAGTCTTGGCGATGCCCAGCTTGTCGAGATCGTGCTGGATGTCTTTGGTGACGATTTCATCTTTGAGCACCAGGGTGTGCTCGACCGACTCCATCTT
>JAJPHW010000206.1 GCA_021325035.1 Terriglobia bacterium | reverse complement strand
CTGGCGAAATAAATCGCGTCATACATCGCCGTGCCGCCGCCGGGACGCAGCGCGTGAACGCCGTCGGCGAGAAGACCGCCGTCGTCGGTAAAGTCCTGCGTTACTTCCGGCGTGGAATCGAAACCCACCACAAATGCTTTGTCATACTTCGGGCGGATGGTCTGATTGAGAAACTCGATGGCGGATTGCTGCTCAAACTTGAACCGGTCGCGGACAGAGTTGCTGGCGTCCACGAGCAAGCCGACTTCGAGGGGAAGGTCAGTTTGGCGGCTGAAGCTGCGAATTTCGATGGCAGGACGGCCATCATCCACGACTTTAAAATCTTCCTTTTTAAGGTCTTTCACATAATGACCGTGTTTGTCGGTGACGGTGAAAACGACATTGACTTCACTGACGGTACGGCGAATGGTGGTGATGGTGTCGGAGTCCTGCGCGGGAGCGGGCTCCTGAGCGGGAGGGGCGGCGCTATCTTGAGCGAACGTCGCAAGCGAAAGAAAGAGGGCTACTGCGAGCGTGACGTAAGGACGATAATTAATTTTGTATTTGGGCACAAGAGCGTGAAGTCGCGACAGTCCTATTTTAGGGAGAGCAAGAGCAGGGGTCAAATTCACGGGTAGCTATTTTATAGCTGGATCTACATTGGTTTTGCGTTAACATTTGCGCTTATGACGAGAGTGGGAAATGTTAGACACGGCTTCGCTTTGGCTGTCTTTTTGATGATTACACACTTCTGCCTCGGCCAGCACATAACTGAAACATCGGTTCCGTTGGGCGATGCGCTCACACATGCGCTGGAAAAATCTCTCTTGACGAGTCCCGGCGCCGATCCGTTTCACGTAAAAGTTCATTTATTTGAGTCTACAAATCCCACATCGCCATACAAAGCCGAAATTGAGGAGTACTGGGTTTCTCCCCAAGAATGGCGAAGGACGATCGACTCGCCGAGTTTCAAACAGACACTTATCGTAAATGGACAGGACATCAGTGAACAGAATGTCGGGGATTATTACCCGCTGTGGCTAAAGACTTTCATCACCGGCATTTTTGATATGGTCCCGAATGTAGATCAGTGGTCAAAGATCAAAACCTCGATCAATCAAATAACCATGCCGGACGGACGCCGTTCAACTTCATGTGCGCGCATAACGTTAAGAATCGGAAATGAAAATGTTAAGAACGACAATTTTGCAAATGTTTGTTTTGATGGCAGCGGGTTGCTCAATTTCGCGGGGTGGCCCGGCTACGGAATGGAATTCCACGATTATCAGGCCTTTGGTCACAAGAAAGTCGCGCAGTTGTATCAAGATAATCCGGAACCCGGTACGACACTTGTCGCAAAGATAGCAACGCTAGAGAAAATCACACCTGACGCCACCATGTTTTCAGTTACACAGGCAACACCTGTTGCGAAAAGACTGCGATCGATCTACGTCTCCCAATCTGTGATCGACAAACTCGCCACCGGGCAACCTCAGCCTGTCTGGCCTCAGGTCGTAGATGGAAAAACGTCGGGCCTGCTTACCATATACATCTCGATTGACCACCAAGGCCAGGTGCAAGAAGCCTACCCACTCAATTCAGACAATGCGCAGTTAGACGACGAAGTACGTGCCGAAGTTCTGAAATGGAAACTCAAGCCAATATTGGTGGATGGTTCGCCAGTTCAGGCGGAATCAGCGCTGACATTCCATTTTGATACAACCTTGAAGGGCAAGTCCCAACCTTCCACGCCATCGCCAACTGTCACTTCAAATAGTACGACTATGGGCGCACCAGTCATTCATGTGAGCCCCGGTGTTTCTCAAGGTCTTCTCATGGAAAAGACGGAACCGGCCTACCCGGAAGATGCGAAGGAGCGCCATGTTCAAGGAAAGGTTGTACTTGCCCTTTCGATTGACAAAACTGGCACGACCAAAAACATCCATGCCCTGACGTCACCAGATCCGGAACTTACAGACGCAGCCATTACGGCTGTCAGCAAATGGAAGTATCGTCCCTATTTGTTAAACGGATCTCCCGTAGAGATTGAGTCCTCAGTCGAACTTGATTTCAGCCTCAAGTAATGCGACGAAGCCTACTTCAGCGCTTTCTCCAACAATCCTGCGGTTTCTGCGCCACCGCGGGCCTCAACGTATTTGCTCATGATGGGGAGAAATTTGACAGCCATCTCGGGCGAGAGGCCGAGCTTGTGAAAAGCCTCGGCGGCTTCGGCCATGCGGCCCATGGAACCCATGCTGCCGGGAAGTTCGCTTTCCAAACTCGAAAATTCAGATTGGTGGGTAAGACCAGGCGCGGCTTTTAGCAAGCTACCCATGTTGGGAACGGCCGAAGAAACTTTGCTGAATTCGTCTTCGGTGAGGCGGGACTTGGCGAGGGAGAACAAAGTCCCCGCGCCGCCTTTGGCTTGTGTCGGCGAGATGGCGAGACCCTTGGAGAGCTGGCTGATGAGGCCGGTTCCGGCGGATGTGAGAGGTGAAGTCTGGGCCTGAATACAAGTTGCCGCTAGAATGCAGAGCGCTGCAAGCGAAAGGATGCGTTTCATGGTGCCTCCACTGATTGGCGTAATCATAGCGCAAGGGCGCTGGCAGAAGAAGCAGATTCCTCGGCGCTAAGGCGCACTCGGAATGACAAGATGGATGGAATGCGAGAGACGAAAGCATAGGTCTCTTGTTGGGAATCGCCTGCGAGTGAGCGATTCCAGTTGCCTTTGGATGATGAGCTTTTTATTTCTCCAACTTCGTTAAGAAGCTTTGCAGTTCGGGTGGAAGTGCAGCCGAAAAATCGAGCGGCTCTCCGGTGCGGGGATGGGCGAGCTGCAATCTTGCGGCGTGGAGAAAATTGCGGGATAGCGGCGCAAGGGTCGCGTTCTTGCCATGGAGTTCGCGGGGAGCGCCATAGAGTGAGTCGCCGACGATGGGATATCCAATGGAAGAAAGGTGTACGCGGATTTGATGAGTGCGGCCGGTGTCAATTTTGACTTCGAGCAAGGCAAATTTGCCGACAGGCGATTCGATGCGGCGGGTAACGGTGTAATGCGTAATAGCTTCGCGGCCAGCGTGGCCGCGGGTAGTCATGCGCGTACGGCGCACGTCGTCGCGGGCAATTGGAGTTCGGATGGTCGTATGATCTTGCTTCGGCCAGCCATGCACGAGAGCGATGTAGGTCTTTTTTACTTCACGTTTGGAAAATTGCGTCGCGAGGCGGCGGTGCGATTCGTCGTTTTTGGCGACGAGGATGAGTCCGCTGGTTTCTTTGTCGAGGCGATGAACGATGCCGGGGCGCAGCTCACCGCCAACGGAAGAAAGCTGGTTGAAGTGATGTAGCAGGGCGTTGACCAGCGTGCCTTGGTTGCGGGCTGATTCAGTAGCTCCTGCGCCGGCGTGGACCATCATGCCGGCAGGTTTGTTGATGACCGCGAGGTCAGCGTCTTCGTAAACGATGTCGAGAGGGATTGCTTCGGGGATAGCGCGAAGTGGCGGAAGCTGCGGCTCGCCGAGGATGGAAATGGTTTCACCACCACGAAGGCGCAGAGAAGCTTTGGCTGGAGCCTCGTTGACCAGGATTTTTTCTTCGGCGATAAGTTGCTGAATGCGGGCGCGGCTGGTGTCCGATAACTTCGCTGCGAGTAACTGATCGAGGCGTTTAGCGGCATCGTCCGAGGATGCAATCAGCGTGATGGGATAATCGGGCAAGAAATCCTCAGCGGCTAAAGCCGCAAATTATAACCAGCTTTCCCGCAACGCTGAAGCGCTGCGCCACCCAAGACTATGTGATTTTATCGAGAAACGGTAACTGGCTCGCGCAAGCCTGCGCCGCTGCGGAACCACCAGATTGCTCCGCCGAGAATGACAAGGCAGATGGAGATCAACTGCGTACCGGTCATGATGCCACCGAAAACCGAGCCACGGCCGGGGTCTCCGCGGAGAAATTCGAGGAAGTAGCGGGCGACGCCGTAGAGGCAGAGATACGCCGCGAAAACCTGACCATCGAATTTCTTGCGTTTGAAGAGCCACATGAGCAGAAAGAAATTGAAAAGCTCGACACCACATTCAAAAAGCTGTGTGGGTTCGAGGGCCTGGTGCAGCGGCGTGCCGACAATTTCATAGGCCAGCGGATTGGTAAACGTGACACCCCAAAAATGTGCGGTCGGCTTGCCGTAGCAACATCCGGCAGCGAAGCAACCGAGACGGCCAATCGCGTGGCCGAAGGCAAGGCCGGGAGCAAAAGCGTCGCAAGTGGCAAGCACGGGCATGTCGTGCTTGCGAATGAACCACGCCGCCGCCAAAAGGCCTCCGACCAATCCGCCGGAAAAAACGCCACCCGCTTGCAAAGTGCTCAAACTAAAGATTTCACGCGGATGCGCCGCGTAAGAACTCCAGTCATTCACGATGTAGAGAATCTTCGCGCCGATGATGCCGCAAAGGACGACGACAATCCCAAGGTTCCAGGCGTCGTCGGCATCAATATCCTCTTTGACAGAGTTGCGTACGCTGATCCAAAGGCCAGTGAGAACGCCCAAAGAGACCAGGAAGCCGTAGGTGGGCAGATTAAAGTTGCCGTAATGGAGGAGTCGGGGAAACACTATGTTATTAGATGCAAAATTTTAGGATTTGGTGAAGGGTTAGTTTAGCAGAGCCGGGAGGGAGGAAACGGATGCGGGCCAAACGCGCGATCATTCCGCGCGGCCCGCCCAGGTCCTTCGACTCGCGCAAATACGGCGCTCGCTCAGGAAGACAAGGTTCGAGCGTGAGAAGCCGACCCACCTGAGCCGTGTGCTGGGCCGAGAATGAACCCGTCGGTAGACGATGGGAGCCCGCCGCGACCCTTTAGGCGTCTCCGCGTGGCGGAGCATG
>JAJPHW010000220.1 GCA_021325035.1 Terriglobia bacterium | reverse complement strand
TTGCTTTGTTATAATCGCGATGTCAACCTGTGGCGCTATCGTCTAGGGGTTAGGACGTGAGATTCTCAATCTTAAAACACGGGTTCGATTCCCGTTAGCGCTACCAAAAAGCTTTCAACTACCCTCATAAACGAACGTCACTTGTTCGCCCTCTAGCGCCGTCCCTATAATCGAAACCGCCGTGATCGAGCAGAAAATCAACGAATTCTTTGGGGATGCCGAGGCCACCGGATTCGGGACTGGCTGGTGGAGCGGAATATTGTCGGCCTTCTTCGGATTTCTTTCATTCGGAGGAGTTTTGTGTTTACACTTCCCGCAGTTGTTAAGCTCGCCGGAACTGCGCCCGCACTATCCCATGCATATCATGCGGATTTTGATCCAATGTCTGATTGTGGCGGCGATTTTATTTGGGGTCATCTCTTCGATTAAGCGCAAGAAAAAAACTTTGGCATTGAGTGGAATGTTGCTTGCGATTGCAGCCACGGTTTTGGGCGGATCGAGCGTGCAGATCAATGGAAGCCTGGGCAACGAGCCTGCTATCGGACTGGACTGGTTTTTGCTCGATTTGCTTTTGATGGCGATTATCTACGTGCCTCTTGAAAGACTCTGGCCGCAATATCCGGAGCAAGGAACATTCAGAAATGAGTGGACGTTGGACGTGGTTTATTTCATGTCCACGCATCTTCCTATTCAGATTTTGTCTTTTCTGGTTTTATTGCCAGCGATCCAGGCGACCAAGTATTTAGGCGTTCCAGGGCTCCAAGCGCTAATCGCGCGTCTGCCCTGGCTTTTGCAATTTTTCCTGGCTGTCGTCGTGGCCGACACCGCTGAATATTTTATTCACCTGGCTTTGCATAAAGTGCCTTTTCTATGGCGTTTTCATGCCGTGCATCATTCTTCGAAGGCTCTGGATTGGATCGCGGGCTCGCGCTCCCACTTTGTGGACGATACGCTAGTTCGTGGATTCATTCTCGTACCCATGATGCTGGGCTTTTCGCAGTCCATCATTTTTGCGTACTTGATTTTCGTGACTCTTCACGCCACCTGGACGCATTGCAATTTTGGTCCCAGCGCGAAATGGCTGGAGAAGTATTTAGTCATGCCGCGATATCATCACTGGCACCATACTTCGCAAAAAGAGGGCATTGACAAGAACTTTGCCATCCACTTCCCGTGGATCGATAAAATCTTCGGGACATATTATTACCCCGATGCATGGCCGGAAAAATACGGCCTGGACGGCGAAGAAATCTCGCCTAATTTTTTAGGGCAGACGATCGAGCCCTTTATTCCGAGAAGAAAAAGAACACTCTAGAACTCTGGCTCTAGAAATCCAGCGCAGCCAGCGGGACATCCGGGGGTATTTGCGCGCCTCTTGTCGTTGCCTTCACCAGCCCCAGACCCTTCATGAATTTGACGGTTATGAAGCCAAAGTCATATTCCGATTTGTCATGACTAAGCCGCAATAGAGTTGGATAGTGATGATGGTTATTCTGGAGGCAGGCGCTGAAAGTCGCCGTAACCGGCAGCCATTCGCCAATGTTCATCGCATTATCGCGTTCATCGTCGTACCGACGATAGCCGAAATTACGGGAATGGGTCCAGTAGTTTTGAATCATGTTCACCCACCACGCAAAAATCCTCATGCCAAACCACATCACCAGCGCGAACTTCAGGCTTCCTGCAATCTTCCACAAGAGATAAAAACTAAACACCTGGACGGCGATCATGAAAAATGGGTTCCCGACGATCCGGAAGGTTCGAGATTTCAAGATATCGTCGCTCGCCAGGTCTTCCTGGCAGCGGTACGGAAATACACAGAGATAGGCAGTCCGCCAAAAATTATCGCTGTCAACTTTATTGGGATCGCCATCGTGGTCTGAGTTTTTGTGATGCAAACGGTGACGGTTCACCCACGAAACTGGTTCGACATAGATCCCGAAAACGTTATTCACGACGGTAACGGCCTTGATGAACCACTCTTTGTAATCGAGTGAGCGGTGAGCAATTCCCAGATGAAGAATATCGGCCAAGTACAGACCGGCCAGGAACCAACAGAATACGAAATAAACAGCGCCGATGAACAATCCATCCCAGGGGCCCAATCGCGCTGGCGCAGCATACATGCAGGCCAGCAAGTAGCACAGAATAATCAGATAGCCTATGGCGTTATATATTTTCATGTGCACTCTCCGTCGGCGATTTTCTGGGGATGATTCAAGCAAAAATCAGAACTGCTTTCAAAATAAACCAGCGCTTCACAATAACATTCAAGAAAGATTTTCGGCTGAAATTTTGCTCCGCAGATTTTACAACTTGTTACTTGCCCGCTATCGAACCGCGTGATATTTTCCGCGGTGTAAGCAGATTCTTCTCCCAGACTCGCTTGCTAAAACTCGCGGACATCTTGCGAGTTCCATCCCGGGAGGAATTCCAATGCTAAGAACGATCGGCGGCGTGTTGCTATGCGCCGTAATGGCAGCTGCTCTATCAGCCCAAACCCTGAAACCCCTTGTCACTTTCAACGGAACTAACGGCAACGATCCTTTTGCGTCGTTGACCTATGGTTCCGACGGCAATCTCTACGGCACCACAGTATATGGAGGGAATGCGGATTCCGGCATAGTCTTCAGCATTTCGCCGGAAGGCGCACAAACCATTCTCTACAATTTTTGCCAGCAACCCGGCTGTACGGATGGCGCTTATCCTGAATGGCTTACGCAGGCTTCCGATGGAAACCTCTACGGTGAGACTTACAACGGCGGCAGCGCTGGCGCCGGCACGATTTTTAAAATCACAACCAGCGGTCAGTTCACCACTTTGTACAGCTTCTGTGCGCTGGCAAATTGTGCTGACGGCGCGCTGCCGCAATCGGCTTTAGTACAAACCAGCGATGGCAGTTTTTATGGAACCACAGTAATCGGTGGAAGCCAGAACCAGGGAACTGTTTTCAAGTTCGCCGATGGCGCGCTGACGACTCTGTACAACTTCTGCATACAAAGCAATTGCGCTGACGGCGCGCAGCCGAATATCGGTCTGACGCTGGCCAGCGACGGCAACTTCTACGGCACCGCCGCTTTGGGAGGGAAGCCGAGTCCGGAGTGCCTCTACCGTTGCGGTACTCTTTTCCTAATCACGCCGGGTGGGCAATTCACGCTTCTTTATAGCTTCTGTGTGGTAAACAAATGTCCGGATGGTGCGATTCCCCAAGGATTACTGGTCCAGGCTAGAGACGGCAGCTTATATGGAACGACTGACGGTGGCGGCGTAAACAAAAGCGGCACCGCTTTCAAAGTCACACCGAAAGGCAAGTTCACCACGCTGCACAGCTTCTGCACGGGGACTTGCCAGGATGGTGCGATTCCCTATGCCGGGTTGATTCAAGCCACGGATGGAAATTTTTACGGGACGACCAATCTCGAGGGACCGGGAGGTTTCGGGACGGTTTATAAAATGACTCCGTCGGGTGTTGTGACAAGTCTCTGGGGCTTTGATGGAGGATCGGACGGCGCGTTTCCGGTGGCCGGAGTCATTCAAGGCAACGGTGCTGTGCTTTACGGTGCGACGGAACAAGGCGGCGACGCCAATTGCTCGTCATTAGGTTGCGGCGTGGTCTTTCAGCTATCGGCAAAGGCAGGCAATCAGACTGCTACAAGTGGCACTGGATATCGCGCAGAGAATTTCGATCTGGCGAGCAAACCGATGCCGATTTCGGTAGTGGGAGCAAAACGGTAGGTCGCGGGCTAGGCAAATTGATGGGCGGACAAAAAAGTCCGCCCTATTTTATTCTTTCAGTGTTTTGACCACGTCCACGCGGTAATGCGCCAGCCAGCAGAGGTTTTTCTCAGAGCGACCGTGAGAACCGAATGCGGTTCTTTCACGGGCTTCCCATGCTGTTTATAGGCGTAAATGGTCGGAGCAACGACATAGGCGCGCTCACCGGTGACATCTACATGCCAGGGCGCACCGAGTGTCACTACACCGTCGGTGACGCCGTTTTTCTTGCTATCCGTATCGTAGGCGCTAAACCAGTCAGTGCAAGCTGTCGGCCCGCTCCAAGTATGAGGCGGAAACTCATCCACGATGAACGCGGGGGAATCGCAAGTGGCAATCGCGGCGTCTGTTTTACCGCTATTGAAGTTGTCAACGAATTGGCGAACGGTGGCCATGACATCGGCTTGATCGGAGGCGGTAGCAGGCCTTGGCGCAACGGCAACAAAAAACGCAAATGCCAGAAATGCAAAAGCGAGTCGTTTGACGGTCATGGTTCCTCGATTCGAAGTAAGAGGTTTTTCAGGCGATACACATAGTAGCGCAAAAATGCGCTGATGATGCTTCAACATCCTGCGCCTATCCCAGCGGGACTATAATTTCTTCCTGTTCGAGAATACTTTATTCATTCCTTGTTCAAAACGTTGAGACGATCTATGTCGAATCAAAAAACCAGGCAATTCATGAATTTTGCAGTTCTCGCTGTATTCATCGCGGGAATATTCAGTTCTCCAACAAGCCTGCTGGCAGCAGACAAAAAGTCCTATGAAATCGAAGTGCCCGCTGCGAAAGAGTGGGTGGATACAAATATTATGGTCAACGGCGGGGCAAAGTTGCGCTTCACAGCGAGTGGGACGATTACTTATCCTGCGGATGACACTTCCAGAATTCAGTCGAGCACGGTGGGGACCGCGGGCCCGGAGGGCCTGGCCCGCAATTGGGCGGATTTGATCCATCAATATGCAGTCACCGATGCCGGGCATGGCGCATTGATTGGGCGGATCGGATCGGACAGCTATGTTCAACCGTTCCTGGTGGGAGCGAGCAAAGACTATACCGTGCCGGTCGCGGGCAAGCTTCAGTTGGGCATCAATCAAAGCATGAGTGACGCTGCAAAGGCGAGTGGCAGCTTCAAAGTAAAAATTGAAATTCTGGATGAAGGCTCGAAAGACGACAGTAATCCGGGTGGGCCGGCGGAAAGCGCTATTGCCGGTATCACGCCAGATTTGTTGAGCAAGATTCCAAGACGGGTTTCAGACCCCGCGGGCAATCCCGGCGATATGGTCAATGTGCTGATCGTGGGAACGCAGGCGCAGGTGGAAAAAGTATTTGCCTCCGGGGGGTGGGTGCAAGTGGACAAGAGCGTGGAAAATACAGCCCTGAACGCCATCATGGACTCTTTTGAGAAAAAAGATTACCTGACCATGCCGATGAGTACACTCTTCTTATTTGGCCGGGCGCAGGATTATGGCTTTGCTCATGCCGAGCCAGTCAAGGTGGCAATGTCGCGCAATCACTTACGCGTGTGGAAGTCGCCGTTGGAAGTCGACGGCCGCCCGCTATGGTGCATTGCCGCTACGCACGACATCGGCTTCGAACGCGACCAACGGAATAACGGGTTGACACACAAAATTGATCCCGCAATTGACGGCGAACGCGAGTACGTCAATGGAACATTATCGGGAACAGGGCTCGTGCAGCAGCGTGATCACGTTACTCCGGCTGACCCGCTCACCACAGCGAAGACTGCGACCGGTGGAGAGTTTCACTCCGACGGACGTATTTTGGTTTTGGTGCTAAAGAACAATTAAAGGAACGGTTTTTCGGAGTTTCCTTCTGAAATGGCCTTAGGCCGTTGATTCCTATACTCCTTCCGTGCGCGGCATGAATCTCGCGCACAGTGGCCAGAATCCATTATCCTATTAGTAGATTCCTTACTAGATTTCTATGGCACCCTCAAAGAATAAAAGCAACGGTTCAAGCGCGGGAACGGCACTTTTAGAGAAAGAAAAGAGCGGCTCGCAGGATTTGGAACGCCAGTGTATTTTCGACGCCTTTCGGCATTGGGGCTATCTCGAAGCTGATCTGGACCCGCTCGGGTTTCTGAAGCCGGAGGCGCATCCGGAATTGCAGGTCGAAGGCCCCATAGCGCAAGAGGCGCGGGCGGCTTATTGTGGCACGGTCGGCGTGGAGTTCATGCACATCGCGGATTCCGAACGCCGACGGTGGATTCAAGAGCGTATGGAAGGGCCGCAACCATCCGTGGATCAAAGCGCGGCGTTGAATCAACTCATTTGTGCCGATCTATTTGAGCAAGTCTTGCAGCAGCGATATTTAGGAACGAAACGTTTTTCGCTGGAAGGCGTAACGGCGCTCATTCCACTGATTGATGAAATTCTCGATGCTGCTGGGAAACGCGGCGCGATCGAAGTGGTCATGGGTATGAGCCATCGGGGCCGCCTCAATGTGATTGTGCAGGTGGCGAAGCGTCCAGCAGAAGAAGTATTTGCCGGATTTGAAGACGTTGATCCGCGCAGTGTTTTGGGCAGCGGTGACGTGAAATACCACATGGGCGCGACCGGAAACTACGAGACGCGTTCGGGAACGAAGATTCACGTTCACCTGGTTTCAAATCCCAGCCATCTTGAAGTCGTTGATCCAGTTACTGTGGGCCGCACGCGCGCCAAGCATGATCGCACCGGAAAAGACGGCGCAAAAAAATATTTGCCGCTGCTGGTTCACGGAGATGGAGCTTTTGCCGGGCAAGGCGTGACTGCGGAGACTTTAAATTACGCCGATCTCCCAGCTTATTCAGTCGGCGGAACAGTCCACATCATCGTCAACAATTTAATCGGGTTCACCACCGTTCCAAACGAATTACATTCTTCACGATTCGCGGCGCAGATCGCGCGACGCCAGGCAATCCCGATTTTCCATGTGAATGCGGAAGATGTGGA
>JAJPHW010000179.1 GCA_021325035.1 Terriglobia bacterium | reverse complement strand
GGCGGCGGCTCCATCGCAACGTTACACAGCAATTGCAGCAGGTGATTTTGCACCACATCGCGGATCGCGCCCGTCTGTTCGTAGAATGCTCCGCGGTCTTCCACCCCGAAGTCTTCCGCCATGGTGATCTGAACGTTCTCCACGTACCTGCTGTTCCAGATAGGTTCGAGAAAAGCATTAGCAAAGCGGAAAAATACGACATTCTGAACTGCGTTCTTTCCCAGGTAGTGGTCAATGCGGAAGATGTGTGACTCTGGAAAGGCAAGTTGCAAGGTCTCGCTGAGCTGCTTCGCCGAAGCCAAATTCCGGCCAAAGGGTTTTTCGACGACCACACGAGCGCCCGCCGAGCATCCCGATGCCTGGAGTTGTTTTACGACTTCGCCAAAAAGGTTTGGCGGAATGGCAAGATAATGGAGCGGATGTTGCGCCGAACCCAGCTGCTTGCGTACTTGCTGAAAAGTTGTTGCATCGGCGTAGTCGCCATCTACATATCGCAGCAGGCTCATGAGTTTGGCAAAACCCTCAGAGTCGAGGCCGCCATGTTGCTCCACGCTCTCCTTCGCGTGCTGCTTTAGTTGGTCGAGGTTCCAACCAGACTTGGCAACCCCTATAACCGGAACATTCAATTCGCCGCGCTTGGCAAGGCTTTGCAAAGCCGGAAAGATTTTCTTGTTCGCCAGATCGCCGGTGGCCCCAAAGAAGACCAGTGCATCGGAAATAGGTTCACTCACGCTTCACCTCGATCGGGAAGATTCCTTTTACTCCCACTCGATCGTGCCGGGCGGCTTGGAAGTAATGTCGTACACCACGCGGTTTACGCCTTTGACTTCGTTCACGATGCGGCTGGAGATGGTTTTGAGAACTTGGTGCGGGAGGTCAACCCAATCGGCGGTCATGCCGTCTTCGGAGTGAACGGCGCGGACGGCGCAAGTGTATGCGTATGTGCGCTGGTCGCCCATCACGCCAACAGACATGACCGGAAGCAGCACGGCGAATGATTGCCAGATTTTCGTGTAGAGTCCGGCTTTCTTGATTTCGTCCACGACGATTTCGTCGCAATCGCGAAGAATGTCGGCGCGTTCTTTTGTGACTTCGCCGACAATACGCACCGCAAGGCCAGGACCGGGAAACGGCTGACGCTGGAGGATTTCTTCCGGCATCCCGAGATCGCGGCCAATTTTGCGGACTTCGTCTTTAAACAATTCTTTCAGAGGCTCGATGAGCTTGAGCTTCATTTTCTCCGGCAACCCGCCAACATTGTGATGAGATTTAATCACCTGCGAAGGGCCGCGGACAGAGCGCGATTCGATCACATCGGGATAGAGCGTACCCTGCACCAGCCAGTCCACGCTTCCCTGCTCTTTTTCAATCTTGTGGGCTTCTTCGTCGAAGACAGCAATGAATTCGTTGCCGATGATCTTGCGTTTTTTTTCTGGGTCAGTCACGCCCGCGAGCTTGCTCATGAAGCGGTCGGTTGCGTCCACCGCGATGAGGTGAAGGCCGAGTTTGTCGCGCAAATTCTGCTGCACTTTCTGGAATTCGTTCTTGCGCAACACGCCGTTATTCACAAAAACACAAGTCAAATTTGACTTCCCTGACGCATCGCGCATGGCACGATCCACCAGAACCGCAGCCACCGCCGAATCCACACCGCCAGACAAAGCGCAGATCGCCCGTCCATTGCCCACGGTTTTGCGGAGGCTGGCAACGGTTTCATCGATAAAGCGCTGCGCCGTCCAATTCGGTTTCGCCCCGCAAATCTTGATGGCAAAGGTGCGGAGAATTTCAGTTCCCAGCGGTGTGTGGTGGACCTCGGGATGGAACTGTACTGCCCACATTTTTCTTTCGAGGTTTTCAATCGCAGCGACGGCGTTTGGAGACTTTGCCGTCAGCACAAATCCAGCAGGAAGTTCATCGGCTTCGTCGCCGTGCGACATCCACACCGACAAAACATTCGGCAATCCGTCGAACAAACAAGACGTTTGCTGAATATGAACCTGTGCGTGTCCGTATTCGCGCTTGTCAGCGGGCCGCACTTTGCCGCCCAACGCGTGCACCATGTATTGCAGGCCATAGCAAATCCCTAAAATCGGCAGGCCAAGATCAAAAATTTGCTTCTCGGTGACGGGCGCATCTTTGTCGTAAACCGACGACGGGCCTCCAGAAAGAATGATGCCTACGGGCGAGTAGCTGCGAATCTCATCCAGCGAAGCGTTGCAAGGAAGCACGACGGAAAAGATGTTTTGTTCGCGGATGCGGCGGGCGATAAGCTGCGAATATTGTGCGCCGAAGTCGAGGACAACGATTGATTGGGTATCCACGGATGAGTGTCTCAAATTTGCGTGGATGGTGTAAAGCACCCACCCTGGCGGCACTAAACGGGAAGGTCGCTCAGGATCAGTTCATCGGGATCAATTCGTCCAGATAAAGCTTGTGGTGCAAAGAACATCGCTTCCGATGGTTCTGACGCGGGCTCCTCCTGCCGCAATTCCATGATCGCGACATAAGCGGCGAGGCGGCCCACATAAAGAAAATCCACAACTGCGCAATAGAGCAAGACCACTAAAAGAACGCCGCCCAACACAACTCCCGCGGGCAACAATGACGCGAAAGCGAGCGGAAAAATAACGACGGAACTCGCCACCGACAAGACAACGAAATGAGCCAATCCATACCATGTGCCGACGGCGGCAATGGCCCCGAAGCGTTCGGCACACATGTCCAGCGCGGCGGATACGGCAGAAAATGTGTTGCAGTTTTCAGCCACGACAAAAATAGAAGCGAGGCCCAAAAACCAATTCAGCAACAACCAGATGCAGGCAACGACAAGGGCAATCGTCAGAAAAACCAGCATCGCCCTGCCAGGCGAGGGATTCGCGGCAGAAGTTACTCTGCTCGCGGCCAACTTCGCCGCAATCACTCCGACCAGAGCGGCAAGAAAAAGACTCATCCTCAGTGCGTGGAGAGCAATCATGGAGCGAAAGCGCACTCGGTCAAGGACTTTACCGCCACGGCTCTCGCGCAATGCAAGCACAATCGCCCTGAGCGTAGCCGAACGGCCTAACGAGCCGAGTACAACCCACGCGAAGGCACCTGCGAGCGCCAACAGCAGAGTGCTCTCAACGACCCGCAGTGAGCTTCCGGCAAAAATGTGCCTCAGCGCTTTGGAGACCAAAACCGGCTGACGAGTGCTGAGCAAGAACATGTCGCTGCCGTTCACATCCAGAGATTGCAAATATTCCCGGCATCCCAGCAGCGCCACGAACCAACCCGCCGCCCAAAAACTCCAGCGCCAGGCAATTTCCGCGAAACCCAGCGATGGATGCACAAAGATCAAGCGAAAGCCTTCGAGCGTAGGCGAGCGTCGTGCCATATATGGATTAAGGATAAATCATGGACTGAGCGACCTAAAGCCCAGCAATCCCCTGCCGATAACCATATGTATGACTGTGCGCAGGAGGATCTGTTGAGTACGACCATTCTTCTGGTCGAAGACAACAAAATGCAAAAGCTGGCTCACGAGCGCATTTTGACTCGAGCAGGCTTCGCCGTAATCTGCGCAGTGGACGGAGCAGAGGCGGTCCAGATGGCGCTTGAGAAATCTCCAGACATCATCTTGCTCGACATGCTGCTGCCGAAGATGAGCGGGGTGCAGGTATTGCAAGCATTGCAACAACATGCAGAGACGGCGCGCATTCCTGTGATTGTTCTAAGCGCATTACCCCAAGTGAATGAGGCCAAGCTGCGCGCAGCTGGGGCGATCGGCTATTTCATGAAGTCGCGCTTGCTGGATGACAAAGACGGTGAAAGCGCTCTCGTGGAACTTCTGTCTAGAACTGCGCGCGAAACAAGAGAACGCAATGCAGCCACTGCGGTTGATTAACGCACGACGAGATTGACCAGCTTCCCCGGAACAACAATCAGCTTCACCATCTGCTTGCCGTCAATGAGTTTTTTGATCTTGTCATCATTCAGAGCCGCCGTTTTAATCAGCTCTTCGGTAGCATCCGCCGGAACCGTCACTACACTTCGCAATTTACCGCTCACCTGCACCGGAATTTCAATTTCATCTTCTTTGGCAAGCGCGGGGTCATACTGCGGCCAGGATTCTTTTAACAAATTGCTTGTCTCGCCAAGCATCTCCCAAAGCTCAAAAGCGAGATAGGGCGCAAAGGGAGCGAGCATGATGACAAGCTTGCGCTGAACATCGGCGAGCAAAGGGATATTCGCAGATGAGGCTGTTCGCGCATTCTCCTCGAAGGCATAGAGTTCATTCACCAATTCCATGATCGCCGCGATGCACGTATTGAAGTGCCAACGGCCCTGGAAATCATCGCTCACACGTTTAATCGTTTTGTGCAACTTACGCTGAATGTTGCGAGCTTCGGGTGTCAGATCCGCGGGCACAGGCTTATGCCTGTCTGAATGGTCAGGTTGTGCATTGCGATGAATGAAGCGATAGACCCGGCTCAAAAAGCGTTGGATGCCTTCGATGCCTTTATCCTGCCAATCAAGATCGCGATCCGGTGGCGCGGCAAATAAGCTGTACATGCGCGCACTATCGGCACCGTAACGGGCAATCATTTCATCCGGGCTGACCACGTTGCCCAGACTCTTCGACATCTTGGCGCCGTCTTTAATCACCATTCCCTGCGTGAACAAGCGGTGTATCGGCTCATCATTTTCGACCAATCCCATGTCACGCATGAATTTTGTCCAGAAACGCGAATAGATGAGATGAAGAATCGCGTGTTCCACGCCGCCGATGTACTGATCAATCGAAAACCAGTAGTTCGCAGTTTTCGTGTCAAACGGAGCGTGGTCGTTGTGAGCATCGGTATAACGATAAAAATACCAGGACGAATCCACGAAAGTGTCCATGGTATCGGTTTCGCGCCGAGCGCAGCCTCCACATTTCGGGCAAGTCGCGTTCACGAACTCCGGCACATGGCTGAGCGGAGATCCTCCCGTCAACGAAACATCGATTTTCTCCGGCAAAATTACCGGAAGATCTTTTTCTGGTACTGGGACAATGCCATCTTTTTCGCAATAAAGCATGGGGATGGGCGTACCCCAATAACGCTGCCGCGAAACGCCCCAGTCTTTTAAACGATAGGTGACGGTTGCTTTGCCGAAGCCTTTTGATTCTGCGTGACCAGCCATTTTCTTGAGGGCATCGGCACAACTCAAACCATCAAATTCACCGGAGTTGACGAGCAATCCATCCATCGTCGTAAAAGGCAATGTGAGCTCGGCAGTCTCGTCAGTATGGGAAATGCGAGGAACGATGACACGCCGGATGTTCAAAGCAAATTTCTTGGCAAAATCGTAATCGCGTTCATCGTGAGCGGGCACGCTCATGATTGCGCCGGTGCCGTAGTCCATCAAGATGTAATTCGCCACCCAGATGGGTATCTTTTCGCCGTTGAATGGATTCAAAGCGAAACGTCCCGTGGCAACGCCGTGCTTTTCAATGGCACCGATATCGCCGACTTCTTTCGCCTTTCGCTGTTCAGCGATCAGTTGATCCACTTCTGCGCGAAGTTTCGGGTCTTTGGCTGCGAGTTCTTGCACAAGCGGGTGCTCAGGAGCAAGCTGTACTGAAGTTGCACCGAAGATTGTGTCAACGCGGGTGGTGAAGACGGTGATTGTCGCGTTTGCAGAATCGCCAGGGTCTGCGAGTTTGAAGTCAACCAGAGTGCCCTCGCTGCGGCCAATCCAGTTGCGCTGCATCGTTTTTACTTTTTCAGGCCAGCCCTCGAGCTTGTCGAGGTCACGGAGCAACTCGTCGGCATAATTGGTAATGCGTAGGAACCATTGCTCCAGTTCGCGCTGTTCGACGACCGTATCTTCGTGACGCCAGCAACGTCCCCCGACGACTTGTTCATTCGCAAGTACGGTGGCGCACTTGGGGCACCAGTTGACTTTGCTCTTTTTACGGTAGGCGAGCCCTTTCTCATAGAGCTTGAGAAAGAACCACTGGTTCCAGCGGTAATACTCGGGTAAACAAGTTGTGACTTCGCGCGACCAGTCGTAGGCGAAGCCAATGCGCGTCATCTGCGCTTTCATGCTGGCAATATTGCGGAGTGTCCACTCGCGCGGCGGCGTGTTGTTCTGAATGGCGGCATTTTCGGCGGGGAGGCCGAATGAATCCCATCCCATGGGATGAAGCACGTTGTAGCCGTTCATCCACATATAGCGGGCGAGAGCATCGCCGATGGAATAATTCCGCACGTGTCCCATGTGGAGGACGCCCGAGGGATAAGGCAGCATTTCCAACACGTAATATTTTTTGTGCGAAGAATCTTTTTCGGCTGCATAGAGCGACGGATTCGACTGCCAACGCTCCATCCATTTGGTCTCAATGCGCTGCGCGTCGTAACGGTCGTTGGGTTCGAGGCCGGGCGCTGTTTGGGTATGCTCCGCCTGTGCAGCCGATTTGTCGTTCGTTGTCATAACTGGGGATTCTTACTTCCGGGTAATCTTTTAATTTTACAACGCTGCCCGAGGCTGCGCGGGAAGCAGGCTATCTATAAATATCTTTGCGATGTCCAACTTCTAGCAGCAAAACCTTGACCTTCGCATCTTGAATTTCACAAATCAACCGATAGTCGCCCACTCGATAGCGCCATAAGCCTGCTCTATCACCATGCAGCGCTTTTCCGATTCGACGCGGGTCATCTGTCCCTTCAATCCGCTCCCGCAGAAAACGAACAATGGCAGTCTTTGCCTGACGATCCAGTTTTGTGATTTGCTTTTCGGCTGTTCGCGTGATGTCAAGCGACCAAAGTTTATTGGTCGAGGCCAAGCCTACGCTCCAATTCGTCGAGTGTAATAGTCGGCTCACGGCGTTCTAAGGCTGCAATGGCCTTCAGATAATCTTCACGATCTTCCAGATATTGCCGGATGGCTTCACGCGCGTAATAACTCTTGCTGCGCCCAGTCTCACGGGCGAGAGATTCGAGCTTCTCTTCGAGTTCGGATTCCAAGCGAATGCCAAGCATACGTTTAACATGTTTAACATACCAGACAGGGCAGCGGATTTCAAGATTTGGTTTTAGAAATCAGGCTTTTTAATATTTCGACCGTCCGCATATCATCACCTGGTTCGTAAATCGGTGTTTCCGCAATAAAGGCGGCATGTACTAACCGCGGATCATTCAATAGTCGTCGGAACGGTTCTATCCCAATCGTTCCCTTCCCAAGCTGTTGATGGCGATCGAGCTTCGATCCACGAGCGGCTTTGGCGTCATTGGAGTGCCATACCCGAACATTTTTTAGCCCGATCGTTTCATCCAAATGGGCCAGCGTCTCTTGCATTCCCTTCTCGCTAACGATGTCGTATCCAGCCACATGAGTGTGGCACGTATCAATACATGCGCCGACGGGAACGAGGCCTCGCAGATGATCGAGAATTTCCGCCACCTGCTCGAAGCTTGCCCCCAGCGAATACTGCGCTCCCGCGGTGTTTTCGATCAGAATTGTCAGCCCGCCTTTTTCTAAATTGAGATCCTTGGTTGCGGCGGCAATCGCAGCAGCGGTCTGCAAGAGTCCGGCCTCGCGGTCTGCTCCGCGAAACGACCCCGGATGCAATACGAGATAATTGGCGCTAAGTAGTAGAGCACGTTCGACTTCTCCCCGAAACGCTTCAATTGATTTTTGGAGAAACAACGGCGTCGTGCTGGCAAGATTGACAAGATAATTTGTATGAATCACGAGCGGATTCAGATCGTATTGCTCGCGCAATTTCTTCATCTCATCGCATTGGGAAAGATTGGGCTTGGAAGCTTTCCATTGCCGCGGGCTGGAAGAAAAAATCTGTAAAGTATTGCATCCAAGGCGGTAAGCCCGCTCGGCGGCATTCTGCACCCCACCAGCGCTGGAAGTATGAATGCCGATTCGCCGTGAAGTCAGCAGTGGGGCTTTCTGCGGTGGCGCTTGCTGGAGAATATCCTGCTCACGCGCGACGGAGGAGGGTTTTGTTTTCTTCTTCCAAAACCGTGGCACCTTCGAAGTATATCCAGCAGGGCTGTTTCACGTAGGTGCACCGGGATTCCGGTTTGCCGCGTTGCGCACTTCAACGATAAACTGACTACTTGAGGTAATTTCCATGCTGATTGTCATGCAGGCGCACGCTACCGATGAGCAGGTACGCGCCGTTTGCCAAAAAATTGAGGGCCTTGGATACCGCGCTCATGCCATTCCGGGCGCTGAGCGGACTGCCATCGGTCTAACGGGCAATCAGGGCGAAGTCGAACCAGCTGCGCTCGAAGAAATGCCGGGCGTGCAGGAAGTTATACGCGTCACCAAACCCTACAAACTCGTCAGCCGTGACATTAAGCCTGACAACACGGTCATTCGCTTTGCGGGAACCGATGCCACGATCGGCGGGCCAGAACTGGCAATTATTGCTGGGCCTTGCGGGATTGAGAGCCGCGAGCAGGCATTTGCCGTTGCCGAGCGGGTGGCGAGAGCAGGCGCGCAGTTTTTTCGCGGCGGAGCATATAAACCACGGACTTCCCCGTATTCATTTCAGGGACTGGGCGAAAAAGGCTTGCAGATCATGGCAGAAGTACGCGAAATGTTCGGCTTGAGGATCGTGACCGAGGCGATTGATAACGAGTCGCTCGAACTGGTGGACGAGTACGCGGACATTATTCAAATCGGGGCACGCAACATGCAAAACTTCTCGCTACTCAAGCGGGCAGGGCGAGCCCGCAAACCGGTCCTGCTGAAGCGCGGCATGTCGGCAACGCTCGAAGAATTGCTCATGGCGGCGGAATACATTATGAGCGAAGGCAACTACAACGTGATTTTGTGCGAGCGCGGCGTGCGGACATTCGCTGACCACACTCGTAACACACTCGACTTGAGCCTGATTCCTGCCGTGCAGCGGTTAAGTCATCTACCGATTGTCGTTGATCCGAGCCACGGCACCGGAAAACGAAACAAAGTCACGCCAATGTCACGCGCAGCGGTCGCAGTCGGAGCCGACGGCCTGATCGTAGAAGTTCATCATCAGCCGGACAAAGCGTTGTCGGACGGGATGCAGTCGCTCTATCCCGATCAGTTTGATGAATTGATGGTCCAAGTGCGGCAGATCGCGCCGGTGGTGGGGAGAACGGCAAGGTCTGCCGTGACCCCACAACCCTCGGCAGTATAAGATTTCTCTCTGCCTTGAAAAAACTCCTTCTCATCGTTGTGCTTTTGCCCATCCTCGCTGGTGCGGGGTGGTGGTATTTCCGCGAACAGCAACTCACCGACTACGGCCCGGCCTACCGTGAGTACGCCTACATTACCAACGGCAAGAGCAACACGGTCAGCGTAATTGACCTGCGGACGTTCGAGCCGGCGAAGACCATCAAAGTTGGCAGCGAACCCACGGGTGTCGCCGCCAATCCGAAAAAAAATCAAATCTATGCCGTTAATACCGGCTCAAACAACATCAGCATCATTGATGCCGAACGGCAAGCTGTCGTGGCAACGATCGGCGTACATGGGCGGCCCTATTTCGTGGATGTTTCCACCGACGGCAAGCGGGCATATGTCGCGAACTCGGGATCGGCGAATGTGTCCGTTCTTGATTTGGACAAACGCATCGTGATGGGGACCATTCGAGTGGGAGCTTCACCGGGATTGGCCAAAGTTTCCCCCGACGGAGGCACAGTCGTCGTCAGCAATCGCGACGACAACTCGGTCTCTCTGATTGATGCGGTTCAACTCCGGCTGAAAACTACGATTCCAATCTGCCAGCAGCCTGGCGACATAGCCATTCTGCCCGATAGCGGCAAGGCTTTCGTAGCCTGCGCCGCATCGGCGCAGGTAGCTTCCATTGATCTGAAAAGCGGTAAAGTCATTGCCTTGATTGATGTGGGCAAGACGCCCGTGCGGCTGACTCTGAAACCCGATGGCGGAGAACTCATTGTCAGCAATTTCGATGCAGACAGTATTTCGATCATCGAAACTGGGACTGACGAAGTCAGCGGAACTTATCTCATTGGCACCCATCCCTCGGGGGCAACAGTAACCGCCGATAATTCCCGGCTCTACGTCAGCAATTTTGGCGCGAATACGATTTCGGTTTACGACATTGACATGGGCAAGATGGTCGCTGCGCTGCCCGTCGGCGCTCAGCCGGACGGAGTGGCAGTCTCGCAGAGTCAAAATTATTTACTGGTGCTGAATTCAGGGTCGGGCGATGTAACCGTGATTCAGAAGCGCGTACCGAAAAAGAAATTCGAGCCCGGAGAGTATTCGCTGCTGACCATGATTCCCGTGGGGATCAAGCCGAACAACATCGTGGTGAAGTCATTCGTACTTGCTCCGGAGCGCCACAAGTAAGCCCCCAACCGTAATGCTTTAACCGTTGGCCCCGTGGCATTTCTTATACTTTTTCCCAGAGCCACAGTGGCAGGGGTCGTTGCGGCCGATTTTTTCGCCGCGTACCACTTGCTGCACAGTTTGCATTTCTCCTGCTCCGGCCATACGGGCTTGCTCTAGTTCCCGCTTCTTACGACGCTGGAAAGCTTCCTCCATGTCATCAATGGAAGTCGCGACGGATCGTGGTGGCCGGTGACCGTTTCCATCCATCCCGCCTCCCGACTGAAGTGTTGGGGCCCCGGCAGGTCCACCCTGATCCCGATTTCCTGGACCGCCTCCGGCCGCGCCGGCAGGACTCGAATCTCCCCCTCGGATGACCTGCATCAAGTACAAATAGCGAACGGTATCTTCCTGGAAGCGCTGCATCATGGCTTCGAACATGTCGAAGGATTCACGCTTATATTCCACAAGAGGATCGTGCTGGCCGTAACCACGCAGGCCGATACCCTCTTTCAGATGGTCCATGTCACGCAGATGATCTTTCCACTGCGCGTCGAGCACGCTGAGCATAATCATGCGCTCGTGATAACGCATGGCATCCGGGCCGATAAGAGCTTCTTTCGCGTCGTAACGCGCTTTCAACTTGTCGAAGATCGCGTCCCCGAGTTCCTGACGGTTTAGCGTCTCCGGCTGTATGCCCTCGGCGAGAATGTCCACGCCGAAGCGCGTGAACACTGCATCTTTCAAGCCTTTCAGGTTCCAATCGGCGATATGCGCTTTTACCGGACAATACTCATCCATTAAATCGCCAAGTATGGCGGAGACGTAATCTCCCAGAATAAGATCTTTCTGCTCTACTCCCCTGAGCAATTCCTTGCGCAAGCCATAGACGGCGACGCGCTGCTTGTTCATTACGTCGTCGTATTCGAGCAAGTGCTTACGAGCTTCGAAGTTTTGCCCTTCCACGGTTTCCTGGGCTTTTTCAATGCGGCGGCTGATGAGACGCGATTCGATGGGGATCCCTTCTTCCATCCCCAACCGCTGGAGCAGGGTTGACACCCACTCCCGGGCAAAAATTCGCATGAGATCGTCTTCAAGCGAGAGGAAGAAGCGCGAGGAGCCAGGATCGCCCTGACGGCCGGCGCGTCCACGAAGCTGGTTGTCAATGCGGCGTGATTCGTGGCGCTCCGTACCGAAGATATGCAGACCGCCCGCGGCAATGACCTGGTCGTGTTCTTTGTCGGTTTGGGCCTTGTAGCGGTTATAAATTTCATTCCATTGCCCGGTGGGAACGGTGTATTCATTGCCGGCGTAGTACCAAACGGTGGTGGTAGCGTCATCCACGTCGGCTTCGATTTTTCCCTGCGCTGCGCGGCGAGGCTGCGCGAGCCCCTTTTTCACGCACTCCTGCTTGGCCATGAATTCGGGATTACCGCCCAGCAAAATATCGGTTCCACGTCCGGCCATGTTGGTGGCGATAGTGACCATGCCCTGGCGTCCCGCTTGGGCAACAATTTCAGCCTCGCGTTCGTGATATTTCGCGTTTAGGACGACATGCTTGATGCCTTTTTTCTTTAGTAACTCAGATAGTTGCTCGGACTTTTCTATGGAAGTTGTACCCACCAGCACGGGCTGGCCAGTTTCATGCAGTTTCTGGATTTCATCGGAGGCCGCGTAATACTTTTCTTTTTCGGTGCGATAAACGACGTCGGGATTTTCAACCCGGCGCAATGGGCGGTTTGTCGGAATAACAATCACATCGAGGTTGTAAATCTTGCCGAATTCTGCCGCTTCGGTCTCCGCCGTTCCGGTCATCCCGGCGAGCTTGTTGTACATGCGGAAATAATTCTGGAAGGTAATGGTCGCAAGGGTCTGGTTCTCGCGTTCGATCTTTACGTTCTCTTTGGCTTCTACCGATTGATGCAACCCATCGGACCAGCGTCGCCCCGGCATTAAACGGCCCGTGAATTCGTCCACGATAATGACTTCGCCGTCTTTAACGACATATTCCACATCCCGACGGTAAAGCGCGTGCGCTTTCACCGCGGTTTCAACGTGATGCTTGAGGTCCCAGTTTTCGGGATCGGCGATGTTGCCAATGCCCAGAAGCTGTTCAACCTTTTCCCAGCCTTCATCTGTAACGGTGATGTTGCGATGCTTTTCGTCCACAACGAAATCACCGGTGTATTGCTTCGGCTCGCCGGGCGCGACATCAATCTCCTCGCCTTTTTCTAGCTTGGGAATGATCTTGTTTACACGGGCGTATTTATCGGTAGATTCTTCGCTGGCCCCGGAGATAATCAGTGGGGTCCGAGCTTCGTCAATCAGAATGGAGTCCACTTCGTCCACGATGGCGAAGTTGTGCCCGCGCTGCACGCAATCGTTCAAGTCGAACTTCATGTTGTCGCGGAGATAGTCGAAACCGAATTCGTTATTCGTGCCGTAAGTCACATCGGCCGCATAAGCTTCGCGGCGCTGCTGGTCATCGAGATCGTGAATGATGACGCCGACCGTAAGCCCGAGGAATTGATAGAGCTTACCCATCCACTCGGAGTCGCGTTTTGCGAGGTAATCGTTCACGGTGACGACGTGAACTCCGCGGCCGCTAAGTGCATTCAGGTAAACAGGAAGTGTGGCGACCAGTGTTTTCCCTTCACCGGTCTTCATTTCAGCAATCGTGCCTTGATGCAAGACCATGCCACCAATCAACTGGACATCGAAGTGGCGCATGTTCAGCACGCGGCGGCCCGCTTCGCGGACAACAGCAAACGCTTCCTCTAGAATTTCATCAAGAACTTCACGGATGGCCGCGAGGCGCTGATCTTCAATCTGCTTCTTGCGATCGGAATCAGCATCAGGTTCATCAGCGATGCGGCTCAGCCTCTCCTGAATTAGGGCGCGAAACTCCTCAGTTTTGGCCCGAAGTTGCTCGTCCGTAAGCTTTTGCACGGTTGGTTCGAGCGCATTGATGGCTTGGACACGCGGCAACAAGCGCTTTACTTCGCGTTCGTTTTTGGTGCCAAAAACCTTGGCAATTACGGTATTTATCAAAATCGAATCCTTGGATGGGCGTACAGGCTGGTCGCGCTTCGGGCGCAAATCGCCTTATAAGAGCCTAGCATATTGGATGCGTTTCGACCCTTCTCAGACGCGCCTGTAAAACAACGGCGACTCTGTCTATAGCATCGAAAAGCTGCGCCGTCGTGTAAGATTTTCGAGACTCATGCCTACTTTCTACGACCGATTCAGGGAGTGCGCCGAACGCTGGCCCAACAACCCCTGCCTGGAAATTCAAAAACGCGACCAGGTGGAAAGTTATACCTATAGCGAAGTAAGGCAGATGGCGGAGAGCGTGGGTCAATGGCTAAGTGCCCAGTCGCTTGAAAGCGGCACACGGGTTGCGATTCTGGCCGACAACCATCCGCGATGGGTGGCCTCCTATTTGGGAATTATTGCCGCGGGATTTACCGCTGTTCCCCTCGACACTGCTTTCCACTCCGACCAGGTTGCAAAGTTACTCAAAGACAGCGGTACAAGCCTCATTTTCAGCGACGAAAAGCATCTGAAGATCGTCCAGGAAGCAATCGAGGGATTGCAAGCTGGGATTGTGTTGACCAGCCAGAACGCGAAGGGTGAAAAAGGGGAGCCTACCCTCGATGCCATGTTTGCGGTGGGGCCTGGTAATTTTGCTCCGGGGCAACCTCCAGCAGAAAGCATTGCTTCCCTTCTTTACACTTCCGGCACAACTGCTGATCCCAAAGGCGTGATGCTGACGCACGGCAATTTGCTGGCAGAGGCTGAGTCCGTTTTCAAAGTCATCAAGATCGGCCCGGAAGATTCGATTCTGGGGTTGCTTCCACTTTTTCACGTTCTCTCGCAGATGGCGAATTTGCTTCTGCCGCTGGTCAGCGGAACGAGAGTTGTCTATCTGGAAACGCTAAACACAACTGAGTTGCTTCGGGCATTGCAAGAGCGAGAAATTACGATTTTTTGCGTGGTGCCACAATTCTTCAACCTGATTCACGAGCGCATCTTTAAAGAGGCGGCAAAAAAAGGTTCATTTGCTTTACGGATTCTTCGCGCATTAATGAAAGTAAATTTGGCCCTGCGCAAAATTGGGATCAACGCGGGCAAAGCGTTCTTTGGCAAAGTCCACAAGATATTCGGCCCGAAGATGCGCTTTCTCATTACCGGCGGTTCACGATTCAGCCCTGAAGTCGCCACCGATTTCTATGCCCTCGGCATCGATGTGCTCCAAGCCTATGGACTCACCGAAACGTCAGGCGGGGCTTTTGTCACTCGGCCGGGCGACCTTGTCATTGGGTCCGTCGGGAAGGCGCTGCCGGGGCTTGAAGCTAAAATTGACAATCCACAAATGCCGGATGACGGCGGGCCTCCATCCGGCGAAATCATCCTTCGCGGGCCGATCGTGATGAAGGGTTATTGGAGCCGGCCCGACGCAACGGATGCCGTCATCAAAGACGGATGGTTCCATACCGGCGATCTCGGCCGTTTCGATGCGCGCGGAAATTTATTCATCACAGGCCGGCAAAAAGATGTCATCGTTTTAAGCAACGGCAAGAACGTCTATCCGGAAGAAATTGAAGCTCTCTATCTCAAGTCGCCATTCATAAAAGAAATTTGCGTGCTGGGACTGGAAGGCGCGCCTGGAGGAGCTAATTCGGACAAACTTTACGCTGTCGTCGTGCCTAATTTCGATGTTCTAAAAGAACGCAAAATCGTCAATGCGAAAGAAGTCATACGATTTGACATTGAAGGTTTGTCGGCACAACTGGCCTCCACCAAGCGAATCGCGGGTTACGAAATCTGGCAGGAAGATCTGCCGCGCACGACCACGCGGAAACTGAAACGTTTTGAGATTGAGAAGCGCGTTCGAGCCAATCTGGTCAAGGGGAAATCTGGCGAAGGAGATATCCCGGCAGAAAAACCGCTCACGGCCGAAGATACTGCGTGGCTTGAGCAGGAAGATGTACAGCGTGCGATCGCTGTAATTCGAGAATCCGCGAGCAATTCGCCCGGGCAAATTCGTCCCGACTCGAATCTCGAACTCGACCTAGGCTTCGATTCCATGGGCCGGGTTGAATTATTGGTCGCGATTGAACAGGCCATCGGCGGAAATCTCGAAGAAGCTTGGCTAGCGGAAATTTACACTGTTCGCGAGTTAGTGGATGCAATTCGCGAAAGCGCCGCATCCGGCGCGAAGCCATCTCAGCAACAATCTGCTGGATGGAAAGACATCCTCGACGACGATCCTACCGATCCCACTGTTCTCGCTCTAGGGAAATCGTCTTCGATTCGTGAATACTTCTGGCAAGGCGTCGCCATCATGATTCGCATGCTCGCAAAAACTGCATTCCGCATGCAGGTCAACGGCGCCGAAAAATTCCCAGCGCAGGGGCCCTATATCATTTGTTCCAACCACCAGAGCTACATTGACCCTGCATTCCTTGCTGCTGTCGTGCCGGGCCATATTTTGCGGCGCAGCTTTGCCGTTGGCACCAGCGAAATTTTCGGTGGCAAAATTATGCGCAAAGTAGCGGCGTCAATGAACGTGGTGGTGGTTGATCCTGACGCGAATCTTGTTCCAGCCATGCGTGCCGGGGCCTATGGCCTGCGCCATGGTCGCGTGCTCGTCCTCTATCCGGAAGGCGAACGCTCGATTGACGGCGCTCCCAAGACCTTCAAAAAAGGCGCGGCAATTCTATCCATCAACTTGCAGGTCCCGATCGTTCCCGTGGCCATTGAAGGCTTTCATGACACGTGGCCGCGAGGCAAAAGCCCTCAAAGATTTGCTCAGTTAAAAATGAAAATCGGAGACCCCGTTGCGCCTCCGCCTGCATCCGAAGCCTCCGAAGAAACTTACACGAAGCTCACGGCAGACCTAAAAACGAAAATTGTTGAGATGTGGGAGAGCATCCGGTAGGTCACTTCGCTCGCGGATGAGTTCGGTCGTAAACCTCAAGTACGTGCCGTGTCGAGAGTTGCGTGTATCGTTGTGTCGTGGCCAGACGTTCGTGGCCCAGCATCTCCTGAATTGCGCGCAAATCCGCACCCTCTTCCAGCATGTGGGTGCCAAAAGCATGCCGCAACGTATGCGGATGTACATCCGGCGACAAGCCTTTCGCCACTGCAATGCGCTTGATAATCCGCCCTACGCTGCGTGTGGTCAACCGTCCTCCACGCTGATTCACGAGCAGCGCCGGCGAGTTTTTCGATTTCATACCCAGAAACTTTTGCCTCGCTGGAAGATAGTTCGCCAGCGCTGCTTTTACGGAATCTCCAAAAGGCACGAAGCGCTCTTTTTTCCCTTTCCCGCGAATCAAGATCAATTCCGCGCTCATGCCGATATCGTCGAGATTGATCCCGGTCAGCTCCGAGTTCCGAATTCCGCAGCCATAGAGAAGCTCAAACATGAGCGCATCGCGTTCTGGAAAAGACGCCGTTTCAGGCATTCCTCCATCGAGGACAGCGTTCATTTCTTCCATGGTCGGCACGCGCGGCAACTTCTTGGGCAGCTTCGGCGTGGCCACAAGCTGTGCAGGATTCTGTTCAACGACTCCCTCCTGTGCAAGCCAACGGTAAAAGGAGCGCACCGCGGCAAGGGATCGGGCAACCGAAGTCTTGCTCAAACCCTTTTCGTAGAGGTGCGACAGGAACCCGCGAATCACCAGATGATCAATCTTTTTCCATGTTCGCGGGCCGATGAACTCCGCGAAGTTATCCAAATCGCCTGTATAGGCTTTGATGGTGTGTGCGGAAGAATTGCGCTCGCGCAAAACGCGCAGAAACTCGTCCACCGATTTCTGAATCGCCGTACGGGAAGGCTTGGCCTTTCTCGGCTTCTCTGTGGCTCCGTCGTGCGATTCCATTACCGTGCTTTCGCCCGCGGGTGGTGTTTTTGATAAACGGTCTTTAATCTATCGAGCGCGACGTGCGTATAGACCTGTGTTGTCGAAATATCCGCGTGTCCAAGGATCGTCTGCACGGTACGTAAATCCGCACCATTTTCCACCATGTGGGTTGCGCAACTATGGCGCAGCATGTGGGGGCTGGCATGGCGTCCCGTGGCTTCCGAAGCTGCGCGAACCACCTGCCAGACCCGTTGGCGGGTCAGCGGATGCGCGCCGCGCGCGAGAAACAACTCGCGCGAAGCTGAAAGACCGTCACCTGCGATCAAAGGACGGCCTGATTTCAAATACTCTTCCAGGGTTTGCTGCGCAGACTTGCCTAGCGGCACAATTCTCTCTTTATCTCCTTTGCCGCGTACCAACAAAAATCCCTGCTCGAGTTTGAGGTCTTCGAGTTTAACGCCGATGATCTCCGAAACCCGCAGCGCCCCTGCATAGAAAACCTCGAGCATGGCGCGATCACGCAATGCGATCGCTTCCGCTTCCTTGCGGTTTGAAACCGCGCGTGGAGCCCGCAACACCGTTTCCATTTCGTCCCGCGCCAGGGACTTCGGCAAAATTTTCCACTGCCGCGGAGAATCGATGTTAAGCGTTGGATCGCGATCAATGTGCTTATCGAGCAATAAATGCTTATATAAATGCCGCAAGGCCGAGAGCTTGCGTCCAACCGATCTTCCATCCACTGAATTCGCAAAAAGCTCCTGAAGGAAAGCGCCCACATCAGGACGAGTGGCATTCAACAAAGTTCGGTTGCGCTTTTCAAGAAAGGTCGCATACTGCGCGAGGTCAGTGCCATAGGCAGAAATAGTCAGAGAAGCGAGGCCTTTCTCAACTTTCAGATAATCGAGAAAGTGTGCAAGCACTTCCAGATTTGCACGCAGCTTCACCCTTTGAGTGTGCTGGTTATCGGACACAAAAAAAAGTGATGAGGGTGAGTCGGGCTTTTAGGTGAAAATTACGCTGGATTCAGCGTGCGCATCAATTCAACCGCATAGAGCGCACCCTGCGGAGTTTCTTCATGCTTGAAATAAGCGAATGAATCGCACCCCACCGCACGGTGCTCCTGCTGGCGATCCACCATGGCCCGCCGCTCTTCGCCGGTGTAGGTTGGCTTGCGGTAGCGGTAATAGGCGAAGTCCGCAGTCACGATGTCGGGCGTGGTCCTCTCTTCGTTTTCGGCAACGCACAATGCCCGATTATTCTTCTTGAGCAAATCGAGGATATTGTCGGCAAACCAGGAGTCGTGCCGAAACTCAAACGCCGCTCTCGCGCCACGCGGCAGAATTGCCAGGAACTCTTCGAGCAGATTGGCGTCCGCTTTCATGTTTGGCGGAAGTTGGAACAAAACCGGCGCTAATTTCCTGGCGTTGGCGAGCGGTTCAATGGTGGCGAAAAATCGCGGCAGAAAATCTCCCGCATTCTTAAGGCGCTTGATATGCGTAATCACCTGGTGC
The DNA here is from genome assembly GCA_021325035.1 of Terriglobia bacterium. Taxonomy (GTDB): domain Bacteria; phylum Acidobacteriota; class Terriglobia; order Terriglobales; family Acidobacteriaceae; genus JAJPHW01. The sequence continues at coordinate 10,883 of JAJPHW010000179.1, read as the reverse complement.
GCCTTAATCGTGAAGAGAAATTTGTCCGGCGTTTGCTCAATCCATTTTTGCGCGGTGGTGTCTTTGAGCAGTTGGCGAAAGGTAAAGTTCACTTCTACGGCGTTCAGTTGGGTCGCATAATAGCCAAGAAATTTCGCTTGCGCGAGCTTCGCCGGATAAAATTCGGGCTTCCATGTGGGATACGCCCATCCTGAAGTTCCAATATAGATTTGCGCCATAGGAATTCTGGAAAATTATACTCACTTCGATTTTCGCTGTAGCGAAAGCCTCAATCCTTGTCATTCCGAGCCGTTCGCAGTCGCATCGCGAGGACGACTCGAGAGGAATCTGCTTCTGTCACTTTTTCTTCAGAGTCTTCGTCTTCAATACGGCTTTCTTAGCCACGCTCTTCTTCGCATTCGCAGGCGCTTCTTCCTCGGGCTCAGTCCCGCTCAACTTCGGCAACTTCTGCTTCAACGTCTCCAGCGGGGCGAATAAATCACCGAGCTTCTCCACCCGTTTCAACACTTGCTCCGCTTCGAATATCAGCAACTCCGCATCTTTTTTCTTGAGGCAGCGTTCGACTTCCTCCCACGTAACGGGTGTCGATACCGTGGGATGCTCACGCGCACGCAGTGAATACACCCCGACCGTCGTCTTGTGTTCGTCGTTCTGGCTCCAGTCCACCAGAACCTTGCCTGTACGCAAAGCTTTCTTCATATCCGAAACTACTAGGCGATGTTCATCCTCGAGCAAGTGGGCCAAGGCGAGGGCAAAAGTCTTGGTCTGGTCGTAGTTCGTCTTCACATTCAAAGGCACATAAATCTGTAATCCCTTCGATCCGGAAGTCTTGGGAAAACTTTGCAGCTTGAAGTGATCAAAGATTTCTTTCAGCCAAACTCCGACCTGACAACACTGCACGATATCCGCAGGCGCGCCGGGATCGAGATCGAACACGAGCGAGCGCGGGCAACTCAAATCCTTCGCCAGCGAAAGCGATGGATGCAGCTCAATCGCCGCCAAATTCGCCAGCCACACCAGGGTTGGCAGATCGTTCAGCAAAATGTAGTTGACGGTTCGTTGATTGCCCTCACTCCACACTGGCGTCGTCTTCACCCAATCGGGACGATGCTGCGTGGCATTCTTCTCGAAGAAAAACTGCGCATCTACTCCATTGGGATACCGCTTCAGCGTGCACGGATGATCTTTGAAGTGCGGGACCAGCACCGGCGCAATCCGCGCATAGTAATCAATCACCTGTCCCTTGGTGAATCCAGTTTTCGGATAGAGAACTTTGTCGAGGTTGGTGAGCGAAAGATGCTTGCCGGCGATTTCAACAACCGAGGAAGTAGGCACGAAGGGATTCTAAAGCTTAGCTAGTAAAGCGGGAAACCAGTTTGACAACCTTCCCTTCCGCCACGTAATTTCAAAACTTCTGCACTCTTCATTCGTCCAAGCACGTGGAGGCTTCATGAAATCCCGCCAACTTGCGTTTTTTACCCTTTTCCTCGCAACCACCACATTCTGTGCCGCTCAAGACCTTGCATCTTTTGAAAAGCGCATCACGGTCAAAAAACTGCCGAACGGGCTAACCGTTCTGGTTTGCGAGCGTCCCGAAGCGCCAGTGTTTTCATTCTTCACGCAAGTGGATGTCGGCTCGGTGCAGGATCCACAGGGCGAAACTGGACTGGCTCACATGTTTGAGCATATGGCCTTCAAGGGCACGGACAAGATTGGGACGAAAAACTATCCAGCGGAGAAACTCGCGCTCGAAAAAGTGGAAAAAATCTATGCACAATACATTTATGAACGCGACAAACGCGTCGGCCGCGACGATCAAAAAGTAAAAGGTTTGGAAGCCGCGTGGAAGGCGGCCATGAAAGACGCCCAGCAGTATGTGATTCCCAACCAGTTTCCGCAGATCATCGAGAGCAATGGCGGCGAAGGGATGAACGCCAGCACTAGCTACGACCAGACCGAATATTTTTATTCCTTCCCGGAAAACCGGCTGGAGCTGTGGGCCTACCTCGAGTCAGAGCGCTTTCTGCATCCCGTGATGCGCGAATTTTATACGGAGCGCAATGTCGTCATTGAAGAACGCCGCATGCGCACGGACAGCAACCCCATCGGACGTTTGCTTGAGCAATTCACAACAGCCGCGTTTCAGGCGCATCCGTATCACCGCCCGACCATCGGCTGGATGCCGGACCTCAATACATTTTCTGCCACGGACGCAAGCAATTTCTTCCGTAAGTACTACATTCCTTCCAACATGGTGGTCGCCGTTGTCGGCGATGTGAAAACTTCCACCACAATTCCATTGCTCGAAAAGTATTTCGGACGAATTCCGTCGCAGGAAACGCCGGACGAACGCACTACAACCGAACCGCCGCAAAATTCCGAACGACGTGTCGTATTGCAAGAACAGTCGCAGCCGCTTTATTTAGAAGGCTATCACCGGCCCGATTATCGCAGTGCCGACGATGCGGTTTATGACGCGATTGCTGATCTTATGTCAAACGGCCGCACTTCCCGTTTGTATCGTTCATTAGTCCGCGACAAAAAAATTGCATCCGACTCCGCCGGATTCACTGGGTTGCCCGGCAACAAATATCCTCACCTTTTTGCGTTCTATGCTTTCCCCATGCCGGGCCACACGACCACGGAAATGGCAGACGCCATCCACTCAGAGATCGAACGCTTAAAGACTGAAGACATCAGCGATGAGGAACTGAAGATGATCAAGACGCGGGCCAAGGCAAATCTACTGCGCAGCCTGGGCAACAACGAAGGTTTGGCCTCGGAGTTGACGCTGTTTCAAACCCGTTATGGCGACTGGCGTGAGCTGTTCCACGCCGTTGATCGCATAGACAAAGTTTCCAAAGCGGATATTCGCCGTGTAGCGCAGCAAACTTTCGTCGCCACGAATCGCACCGTCGGCGTCATCGAAACGGCAACTCCTGCAAAAGGCGATAGCACGCAAGGAGGTGCACAATGAAAAAGCATAGCCTCGCACTTCTCGCTTGCTTAGTATTTGCGTTTTTCGCGATTCCTTCTGCATTCCCTCAAGCCACGGATTGGACCAAAATTGCCATCCCGCCGCTCCCTGCTTTTCATCCTCAGCAGCCCAAGCGCATTGAGCTTGCGAATGGCATGATCATCTTCCTACAAGAAGATCATGAGTTGCCTCTGATTGATGGCTCCATGCGTATTCGCGGCGGCTCCATCAGCGAACCCGCGAACAAAATCGGCATGTTGGATTTGTACGGCGAGGTATGGCGCAACGGTGGCACGAAATCGCAAACCGGCGACCAACTCGACGACTTTCTCGAAGCTCGCGCGGCAAAAGTAGAAACCAACAATGCCCCGGACTCCACTTCCATTTCTTTTTCCTGCCTGAAAGAAGACTTCGACGACGTTTTCAAAATCTTCAACGACCTTCTCCGCGCGCCCGAGTTTCGCGCCGACAAACTCGATCTCGCACAGAAAGAAATGAATGACGCTATCTCGCGGCGCAATGACGACGCCAGCGGGATTGCTCAGCGCGAATCAGCGAAGCTGGCCTACGGCGCCAACAATCCTTATGTCCGGCAAGCCGAATACGCAACCGTCGCCGCAGTCACACGAGAGGATCTGGTCAATTGGCACAAAACGCATGTGTATCCCAACCGCATCATTCTTGGCATCGTCGGGGATTTCGATTCAGGCGCGTTGGAAGCCAAACTACGCGCCGCATTCGGCGATTGGGCAAGGGGTCCCGACTGGACGAAGCCCGAAATTGATTTTCATTCTGCCAAGCCCGGTTATTACCTCGTTCTAAAAGATGACGTCAATCAAAGCTCGATAGATATGGTCGAACTCGGCATCAAACGCGAAAATCCTGATTACTATGCAACGCAGGTTTTCAATGAGGCCTTCGGCGGCGGCTTCTCTTCCCGCCTCTTCAAAAGCATTCGCACGGCTCAGGGTCTGGCTTATGGCGTGGGCGGAGGCATTGGCAGTTCATTCGATCATCCCGGAGTCGTTCGTTTCCAGATGGGCACTAAGAGCGTGAGCACGGTGGACGCCATCAATGCCATCTACAAGGAAATTGATGACCTTCCCAGCCACCCAATTACAGACGAAGAAATTAAAAACGCGAAAGATTCCATTCTTAACGCATTCGTATTCCGCTTCGATTCCCCAGCCAAAATTCTCTTTGAAAAGATGACCTACGAGTTTTACGGTCTTCCGCTGGACTATCTGGAGCACTATCAGGCCGCCGTCGAAAAAGTCACGAAAGAACAGGTCGCGGAGGCTGCGGCCAAATACATTCATAGAGATCAACTTGCTGTTCTCGTCGTCGGCAACACGGCGGAATTTGGCAAGCCGCTCACCACGCTAGGTTCCGTGACGAATATTGACATCACAATTCCGCCCCCGCCAAGCGCCGCATCCGCCGAAAAAGCCCCCACATCTTCAAACCCCGAAGGTAAAGCTCTTGCCCTGAAAGTGGCGCAGGCTCTCGGTGGCTTGGACAAGATAAAAACAGTGAAGTCGGTGCACACCGTTTTGGCGGAAAACGAAGCCAATGGCTCGCCGGTGCCCATTGACGTCACCATCGTTTATCCCGACAAGATGCACGTCAGCATTCCCATCGCGACCGGCACAATAACCGTGATTGTCACACCTACGCTTGGCATGATGTCAGCCGAAGGTGGAGGCATTAAAGACTTGAGCGACTCTCAAAAGAAAGAAAATTCCGAGCAGATCCGCCGCGACTTGCTCTTCCTCGCTCAACATGCCGATGATCCGGCTTTTATTTTTGCCGCAAACGGTTCGGAAAAAATTGGCAATGTGGATGCCGCGATCGTTGACGTGAGCGGCGCAGGCGTGACGATGCGCTGGTACGTGGATCCCTCCAACGGGCGCGTCCTCAGCGAAACCTACACAGCTATGGGTCAATCCGGGCCATTTCAGGGGCAAACGGATTTATCTGACTGGACGACAACCGAGGGCATCACTCTTCCTGGCACGCACACCAACAAACAGGATGGGAAAGTTTCCAGTGTTGTGAAAACAACTTCTATTCAGTTCAATCCGAAAATTGATCCAAAACTGTTTGACAAGCCAGTGGGAGACGGCAAGCCCGCTCAATAACAAATTCACCATGTAAAATCGTGCGCATGGGAGATGTTGCAAGTTACGCCACGCCGCGACACTTGGGGCGCTCTCGTCCAGTGCTGGCATACATCGTTCTCGCCTGTATTTTCCTTTCCGGAGTGGCTTTCCTCTGTCGTCAGACCATTGACATAGTCCGCGGCGAAAAAGTGGATGTCGCTTACTTTTCGACAGATATCGGCAGCGCTGCGTTGTCCTATGTCTCTCCCGATGCCGCTCATGCCGGTATTCGCCCCGGAGATTCCCTGCTCGCAGTCAATGGACGACCTTATACGGGTTCTAAAGTTCTGGCGGAAGAAGTCATTCGAACAAAAGCAGGCTCCGCGATGCGCGTCCGTCTTCGTTCGCAAGACGCCCGCGTAGGAGATTACGAAGTCCTGCTGCCAGCTACCCCAGGTGCAAGTGGCGCTCTGAAAATCGCTTTCGACGTTCTTCTCAACATCTTCATGCCCGCATTTTGCTTGTTTCTGGGGTCCTGGGTAGTTCTCGTTCGTCCACGCGATAGATCTTCATGGCTTCTTCTCGGCTTGCTCCTCGGCTTCTCGCATTTGTCCAATACCGGAAAAATCCCCAGCTGGGGCCCCGGATTTCGCGAACTCGGCGCTGCCTACGATATTGCCCTGGCTTCATGCTGGCCAATTTTCATGTTTCTATTCGGCTTCTTTTTTCCCGAGCCTTTTCCATATTGGACGAAAGCCAGCCGGCTGAGAAAAAGCATTCCGTTTATTGCGCTGTCTCCGCTGGCTGTCAACGCCATCGTTAATGTGGTCGTCGTAATCTTCGACGTGAACGATTATCGAACTGCACATACAATTCAAAGCCATTTCAGCGCTTTTCAGAGCTTTGTCCGGCTTTACACCTTTGCAATCGTTAGCGGATTTTTTGCATTCATCTTCATGAAGTCCTACACGGCCATTTCTCCAGATAGCCAGCGCCGCCTCCGCCTGCTGTATTGGGGGACAAGCGTCGGTATGACTCCCGGATTGTTCCTAACGATCATCGCCGCACTCAAAGGAAAACCGGTATTAGATGTCTTCCCCGATTGGGTTATCTACTCTGCCCTTCTCATGTTGCTGTTGGCGCCCTTAACGTTTGGATACGTGATCGTAGTGCAACGCGCCATGGATGTCCGCGTCGTGTTGCGGCAAGGTTTGCAGTACGGACTGGCCACGCGTGGAATCCGCATTTTGCAGGTGCTCATCGTAGGCACGATGATTCTCTCGGCCACGGTGTTGACCCGTGGTAAGGCGCTCGGCGACGCGCAAAAAATTGCCTTGATCGCTCTTGGATTCGGTTTTGTATTTTATGTGCGCCGCCTGGGAGACCAATTGCGGGCATGGACGGACCGCAGATTTTTCCGCGAAGCCTACAACGCCGAAATTGTATTAAGTGAACTCAGCGACCAGGTACGCGGCATGGTGGAAACCCGCCCGCTCATCGAAACTGTTGCCACTCGCCTCGCAGACATTCTGCACGTGCCTCGCATCGCTGTTTTATTGGGAACCAACAGCGTCTACCGCCCTGCTTACGCCCTCGGATACGGTGCTACCCCCGATGTTTCTTTCGCATCGAATGCCGGAACCGTTCAAACTCTGACCAGGCAGCGTGAACCGGCGCGCGTCTATCTCGACGATCCTGATTCGTGGCTCTATCGCGAACCGCAGGTCAACGATCACGACCGCGCCCAACTTGCTACTCTCGACACCGAACTGTTGCTTCCGCTGAACGCGCATGACAATCTTTTAGGATTCATCAGTCTCGGACGAAAACTTTCCGATGAGCCTTACTCTGGCACTGATGTGCGCTTGCTGAAATCTGTCGCTGCGCAAACTGGCCTCGCTCTCGAAAATTCCCGTCTCATGTCGGCTATAGCCGAGGAAGTCGCCCAGCGCGAACGCCTCAACCGCGAAGTGGAAATTGCTCGCGAAGTGCAGGAGCGGCTGTTCCCGCAAAAATTTCCGCCCATCCAAGGAGTCGAATATGCAGGCGCATGCCGGCCCGCGCTGGGCGTTGGCGGCGACTACTACGATTTTCTCGCCCTTCCCGGCGGACAACTGGGCATCGCCATTGGTGACGTTTCCGGTAAAGGGATTTCTGCCGCACTGATGATGGCCAGCTTGCAAGCATCGCTGCGAAGCGAGGCCACGCGCGCCCCCGAAGATCTCGCCGCCATGGTCGGCAATGTCAATCGCCTCGTTTATGAGGCTTCGCAGAGCAATCGCTATGCGACATTCTTTTACGCGCAATACGATCCCACCTCGCGCATACTCAATTACGTCAATGCCGGGCACAATCCTCCCATGCTCTTTCGCAATCTCGACGGCGTACCGGAAATCATCCGGCTGGAAGCCAGCGGCACGGTTGTCGGCTTGCTCGAAAATTTCCCTTACCAACAAGCCTCTCTACGCATCGATCCCGGGGATGTTTTCATCGCCTTCACTGACGGCATCAGCGAAGCCATGAATCAAGCCGATGAGGAGTGGGGCGAAGATGAACTCATCGCAACCGTTCAGCGATGTAATGGCGTCAGCCCAGCCGATATGATCCCCCGCATCATGCAAGCCGCCGACGCTTTCGTCTCCGGAGCCAAACAACACGACGATATGACCCTGGTCGTGCTGCGCGCCGTTGCAGGACAGCTATAATGATGTTTACCCAAGCGACATGAGCTTCCCCAACCAACAGGCTGTGCCGCCATCTTCTTCCAATCGTCCTTCATGGCTCACAAAAATTGACGGTTTCTGGCAGCGCGTCACCGACGGCCTCGAAATTGGCCAGCTTTGGAAACAATTCCATACCGACGCTCGCGCCAGTTTTCAACTTTATCGCCGCGATTCCGAAGCTCAATCCACCCCGGAGAGCCATGCCAGCGGTTGGTGGCATACGGCGAAGCAATTCGCATGGGCCATTCTCGATAAGCTCAGCCCGGCGCGCCGCGTCCTGCTTTTAATCGCGCTTTTGTTGCTGCTATTTGGCGGAGGTCAATTCAGCCATCGGAACGACGATGGCAACATCACCGTCATCACATGGCCCTTGCAATTCTACGGAGGCGCTCTTCTTTTCATTCTTCTCATGCTGGAAATCGCCGATCGTGTGGTGATGAAGCGCGACCTCGAAATCGCCCGTGACATTCAAGGCTGGCTGCTGCCCGCAACTCCTCCGACGGTCCCAGGATTGAACATCGCCTTCGCAACTCGCCCCGCCAACACTGTCGCGGGAGACTACTACGACGTATTCCAGCGCGCAGCGGACCAACCGCAATTTCTCATCGCGGTCGCCGACGTTGCCGGCAAAAGCATTCCAGCCGCGCTGTTGATGGCAACTTTTCAGGCAAGCTTGAAGACTCTCTCCGCAACGCCAACTTCTCTCGCTGATCTAGTTTCCGGGATGAATCGCTACGCCTGTACAAACAGTCAGAACGGCCTGAGATTTACCACTGCATTTCTGGCGGAGTACAACCCTGAGAACCGCAAACTGAACTACATCAATGCCGGGCACAACAATCCCATGCTGCTTCGCAGCAATGGTTCCATCGAACGCCTGACGGAAGGCGGCTTGCCGCTCGGCATTATGTCCGACAAAACATATGAATCCGGCGAAGTCGTTCTTTCCTCCGGCGATTGGCTCGTCATCTTCACCGACGGCCTCGTCGAGGCCGAGAATCAGCGGCAAGAGGAATACGGCGAAGCCCGCCTACAACAAGCCCTACAAGCCGGAAACACGACCACTCCGCAGGATCTTCTTCGCCGCATCATGACCGATCTGGATTACTTCGTTGGTGCCACTCCGCAACATGACGACGTGACCTGCCTGCTGATAAAAGCGGCATAGTTAGCGTAGCGGCAGGTGTCCTCACCTGCCGGGCCGTGCGAAGCACGGCAGAGTTCAGACGCCGATGTTAGGATGCCGAGCCGACGCTCAGCCGGCGGATGAGGCGTCCGCCCCTACGCAGGCTGCGACACCACTCCAACCACCTTGTCGTTCCGAATCCGCTTTAGCGGTGAGGAATCTGCTTTGGTAGTTGTCACTGGCCTTTCGACATCGCCTCTGCATACATCCGGTGAAAAGCGTGCACGCCAGTTTCCTGCTTCACGCTGTAGCGTCCGCGTTCATAGCTTCGTGAACCCAGATTCTTTTGCACGACTTCGCAGATGGCTACGTCTTCTTTCTGTATTTGATCACTGAATTCGACGGACGCCTTCGCCGCCGCGCTTCCCAAATCCTTCTCCGGCAAATACCACTCAAAAATCGCCAGGGAGCTCTCCGCTCCAGTCGGCACGACTATGTTCAGCGAAATATTGTCGGGATAGCAGTTCAACATCCAGTTGGGAAAAATCCAGAAATAGTCGGTCGTCAAATCTTCGCGGGATTCCTGATAGCGGCGCGGCGTCGCGTCCCCCGCCTGCGCCTCGCGTATCGGACTGAACTGCCGCACATGCCGCTCATACGGCTCAACCACGTAGGCATTGTAGTCCAGTTCGCGATTCAGCCCCGGATGCACGCTGGGCAGGTGATAGCCTTCAAGATAATTGTCCACGTAAGTCTTCCAGTTGCACTTCATCGCGTAAGTACGACGCTCGGACAATTTCATCCCGGCAAAAGGAAATTTCTCTGCCTGTTCAGGAAGCGCACCCAGGCTTTTCACCAACGGTTCAGCTTTGGGATCAAGATTTACGAATACAAAACCGAACCACTCTTCCGTCCGCACCGGGGCCAGCGAGAAATGCTCGCGGTCAAATTCTCGCAGCCCCTCAAACTCGGGCGCAGAGATAAGCTTCCCTTCCAAGTCATAAGTCCAGCCGTGATAACCGCAACGGAACAGCTTGCGTGACCCGCACCCTTCCGCCGGAGGACCCGCCCGGTGCCGGCATACGTTATAGAACCCGCGCAATTCGCCCGAACTTCCACGTACCAGCAGCAAAGGCTCGCCCGCCAACTCCGTCGTGAAGTAATCGCCAGGCTTCGCAACTTGATCTCGATGCCCCACCACTTGCCAGGTTCGGCGAAAAATCTTGTCCTTCTCGATTTCAAAAGCTTCTTGGGATGTGTAGTAGTTGGCCGGTGGCGTCCACGCCTTGCCAATCTCCGCGGCGATGTCCAGCTTCTCCAAGTTCATTTACGGTTCATCCTACCGCAAGTCAGGGATTGTACCGAGCTGCTACTTCCCTCCCAGCCCTAACCATCGTGTCATTCCGAACCCGCTTTAGCGGTGAGGAATCTGCTTTTCATCGCGGACGAGAGCTTCCCTGGGCGAAGTCGAATGGGATCTTGCGCGGAGCATCTGTGAAACCCTAACCACCTTGTCATTCCGAACCCGCTTTAGCGGTGAGGAATCTGCTTTTCATCGCGGACGCCTGCACAACGGCAGATTCCTCGTCGCTTCGCTCCTTGGAATGACAATATGGTGGGATCAATGGTGAACGTTTGGCCGCCTCCTTATCGGCTCCGCTACACCCTTCCCAAACTGACACAACTTGTTACCACCCTGACAAAATCTGGCTACGATTTGCTTTCGTTGTCCGCTCTCCAAACCCCGCTTTGGTTACCATGGGCACCCAAATCCTCAAAATCCAAGCACATACAAGCCTACCCCCCGTGACTTTGGTTACTGGAGCGATTGGTGGGCCAAGTGCGAACATACTGGCCATCAAGGTCTGCTGAGACCGAAATCTGATTCACGGAGAAAAGGGATAACACATGCGGAAACAAAAGGGTTTTTCACTGATCGAGTTGCTCATTGTGGT
>JAJPHW010000115.1 GCA_021325035.1 Terriglobia bacterium | reverse complement strand
GGAGCAACCATGGCCGACACCAAGCCGCTTCCCAATGAAGAATTAGTTCGCGTTTTTGATACCGAGCAGGAATCCGAGGCCCTTGTCGTACGTGGACTGCTTGAGTCCGCCGGCATTGATGCCGACATCACCTCGCTCGACGCCCAGCAGGAAATTCTTCCCGGTGTCGGTGGAACAGTGATTCTGGTGCGCGCCGAAGACGCAGACCGAGCCAAAAGCCTGATCGAGGAATCTCGCCAAAATCCTGCCGCCGAAATCGCCGAAGACCAGCAGGTTTAAGAACTCACGCTGGAACTCGGTGTTCCTCAGCACGGCATCGTCTTTCACGTCATTTTCTTCGTGTTCCTTCGTGTCCTTTGTGATTGGTTAGTTTCTTAGTAAGGAATATCCACGACTTTGGCGGTCACATCTCTCCCGTCAAGATAAAACGAAACCGCGCCATCCATGTCCGTGCGGTAAGTTCCCGCTTTCGCCTCAGCTAATCGCTCCAACACTTGCGGCCGGGGATGTCCATACACATTTCGCTGCCCCACGGAAATCACCGCCAATCGCGGATGCACAGCAGCTAGGAATTCGGGCGTCGTGGAAGTATTGCTGCCGTGGTGCCCAACTTTGAGCAAATCCGCCTGCGGGTTCTCCTTGACCAGTTCGTTCTCCGTCGCGCGCTCCGCATCGCCTTCCAGCAATGCCGACGTGTTTCCATAAGAAATCTTCATCACCAGCGATTCTTCGTTGCGCCGCGAATTCTTCAACCCAGGATCTCGCTCCTGAATGTTGACCGACGGCGCCAGCACGCGCACCTGTGCCCCGCCCAGACCAAATTCCTCGCCCGTTCCATACAATTTGATTGGAATATTTAGCCGCTGCGCTTCATCCAAGAGCGGCTGCATCTCGCTTGTGTGCGGATTAACCCCCAGCCACAACTCTCTCGGATGAAAATTTTCCAGTACTGCCGCCATGCCTCCCATGTGATCAGCGTGCGCATGCGTCAGCGCAACATAGTCGAGTTGCGAAAATCCTCGCGACCACAAGTATGGCGAAACCACATCCTCGCCCATATCCAGTTCCGAATGGACCCAGCCTGGCAGCCCTCCCGCATCAACGAGCAAGCTTCGCCCTTGCGGAGTCACTACCAGTAGCGAGTCGCCCTGCCCAACATCAATGGCTGTGACCTCCAGTGCTCCCTCATGTACTTTTGCATGCTGTGGCGATGCGGAAATCCAAAACGCGCTGGCGGCAACCGCGCCAATGCTGGCAAACGCAAGCCACCCGTAGCGTCGTACGCAAACCATCGCCAAAGCAATCGCCACGGCCGCCACAACGATCATCGCCACTGCCGGTGTAGGCACACGAACATCGGCCAGCCTCGATTCACCGATTCGATGCACTGTCCCTAAGATTCCATCAAGCGCATACCCCGCGACCAGAGCCGGAATTTTTGCCAGCCCCATCCACAGATACCCGAGCATCAACGCCGCAATCGCGGCGGGCATCAGCAATTCCAACAATGGAATCACAAACAAGTTCGCCGGCAGGCTCATCACCGCGGCCCGATGAAAGTAATACGCCATCGGCAACGCTAAGCCAATTTGCAAAATTGCGGACACTGCAATCAACTCACAAGCTCGCAGCGCAAAGCGAAACGCCCACCCCATCGCAGGAAGAGACATTTTCTTTCCTGCAAATCGCGCCAGCCGTCCCGCGATCATGCGCAGGTCAAGTCGTAACTGCGCCACACGAGGGGCAAGATAAGCGTCGTATCGCTTCACATCCAGGCTGCGCAATCCGCGTACATAGGGCTGCGTCGTTCTCGATAGCATGGGTATTCCAATCGCTGCAACCAGCCATACGCAGAGAAACGTTAGTTGAAAACTCGCCCCAAATAGTGCCTTTGGATCGAAAATCATGATCGCCAGCGCCGCCGCGCCAATCGCGTTCAGCGCTGACCTACCCCGATAAAATAACCGAGCTCCAAAATAAACCGCGACCATCAGCGTCGCCCGCCAGATCGGCGCGCCTAGATCAGTCAAAATTGCGTACGCCATCATCAGCGCGACTGTAATTGCGATTGCTGCAATCTCGCCAACGTGAATCCTCCGTAAGAACCAAAACGTCGCAAACGCGAGGATCGTCACATTCATGCCGGAAACCACAAGCACGTGATAAGTTCCCGATCTTTGAAAATTTGCCCGCGTCGGACGATTTAGAAATGCCTGCTCGCCGATGACCACCGCATCCATCAGACCGGCCTCCGGTTGTGGCCAGAGCGTGTGAATTTTTTCAATGATGCTGCGATAAATTCTTGCCCGCCAATACTCCGCACGATTTCCTGAAAATCCCCGCAACACCGTGATCTCGTCATACTTTGTAGAAGCCAGCGCTTGAATGCCGTTGTCGGCCAGATAGCCCGCGTAATCGAATGCTCCCGGATTGCGGTAATTTCGCGGCATCTCCAATTTCGCCGGAAATTGCACCCGCTCACCATAGCGAAACGCCCGTATCGTGCGCGCGTCTTTGCCATAAACGCTAAGCCGCACGCCGACACGAGCGCCGCGCTTCTGCCCTTCGTCCAAAATCTGTTCGGTCTCAACGTCAATCCGCTGGCTTGTCTCTCCTGAAGCTTCTCCCCGGGAGAGGCCTTCTTTGATCACATGGGCCGTCACGATCACTTCGTGCCCATCCGTCGGAAGCGCGGAAAGGTCAGCCGATGCTGGCTTATGCACTTGAATCGTCAGCGCACCGAACAAAAACAACACAGCCCATCCCAGCCCAATCGCCAAATAAATCCTGCGGCGGAGAAAATATGCGGCCGACAAAGTGAACATCACTGCCGCAACTACCCACCACAGCGGCGGACGCCACATGAACTGCCCGGTAAAAAGCCCACAGGCAAAAGCGAGCGCCGCCCAGAGCATGGGCTGGCGTTGCGCGCGCATAGGTTTTGCGGCAAGTGAACTCAAGTGAAAATCCAGAGAGGCAGGAACTGCGAGTTAACGAACCAACTGAAAAACGCTTTCAATATGGAACGTTTGCGGAAACATATCCAACAAATGCGATTGCTTAATGCGATATCCCGCTTTGGTGAATCCAGCCAGATCGCGCGCCAGCGTAGCCGGATCGCACGAAACGTAGGTGATACGCGGCGCGCTCATCTCATTCAACGCCGTTACTACACCTTCGCCCAACCCTCCACGAGGAGGATCCACCACAACCAAATCCGGCCGCACCTTTCCAACCGCATTTTTCAGATATTGTTCCGTCGTCGCCCGCACCACCTCTACATTCTGAGGAGAATTGTAGGAAAGGTCGCCTGTGGATGTATGTGACGGCTCAACCGCAATCACCTGTGGAAAAGTCCCGGCCAGCATACTCGAGAAAAGTCCTACGCCTGCATAGAGATCCAAAGCTATTGACCCCGCCAAAGCCTCCGGCGCGACAATATTCGTTAGTTCATCCGTGAGAAACCGATTGGCCTGGAAAAACGCTCCCGCACTCACGCGATAGCTGACTCGACCCGTTCGATAAGTTAAGGCTGGCTCGCCCTGACTCGCCAAAAACTCCGAAGCCTCAGGAGATCCAGCTCGAAAAATGCTGACGCCCGCAATTTCCGGCATGAGTGACGCGACATCTTCAGCCAGCTTTCTTGCCGCGCTGCGCGCAACCTCTCTGGAAACATAGACTTCGAGAAGCAGTTCTGCATCTTCCGCATTGGCAAAGATTTCAATTTCTTCGATTCCCGCAAGCTTCCCTTCGCGACCTGCCGGCCATAACGCGCTAAGTGCGCGATTGATCAATGGCGAACTGATCGGGCACTGCTCAACCGGCAAAAGTTCATGGGAGGCAAATTTGTAATACCCAATCGCGAATTGCGGCGCGTTGTGAATTTTGAAGCGAGTGCGGTTGCGATAATGCCACGGCGCTGCCGAATGAATCTGCAATTCGCACTCAAGTTCGATTTTTGCCGTGCGACGAAGCGTCTCCCGCAAAATCGCCGCCTTGATTTCCAATTGATGCGCATAATCCGCGTACTGATAGTGGCATCCGCCACAGCGCTGAAAATAAGGGCACTTAGCTTCCACCCGATGCGCGGACGGCTGCACAATTTCCCGCACTCGCCCGCGGTCGAAACTACGTTTCTGCTCGGTGATCGTGATTTCTGCGGTCTCGCCTTCGAGTACAAATGGCACGAAAACAGTCTTGCCGGGACCGTGTTCATCTTCTGGAAGGCGCCCGAGGCCATCCCCGCCATATACGAGTTTTTCAATCTTGATTTGCAAGGATTTGCCGAAACTTCAGACTAACAGAGCGACCTTAGCGTGGACTTCCAGAGAACTGCCCTAGAGTTCAAGTTTCTCGTCACCCAGGTTAGCCAAAGTACGGCGAACTTGGGGCACCAGGCGGCCAGTTGGTACGTTCGACTACTTCTTCTGGTCTTGAATCAGCGCCACATCGGTTGGGGAGTCGCCGCGCACGAAGACCAAACTCTTTCCGTCCGGCGACCACTGATAGGAGTAAATTTTCAACGAAGTGAAATTAGTCAGCTGATGGCCGCGTCCGCCATCAAGCGGTTGCGACCAAAGATTGTCCACACCCTTTTCGCGAATGACATAGACAATGCTCTTACCATCCGGAGCGAAACGGACGAGCCCGTTCTGCCGCGGGTCATACTC
>JAJPHW010000006.1 GCA_021325035.1 Terriglobia bacterium | reverse complement strand
TCCAGCCAATGTTCAATCGGCGTAAATTCGACCGCGGCTGTCGGACCAAAGCTTGAACTGCCCTGCGTCAGACTCCGCTCGGCGGCGCCTCCCAACTCAACGACCGCCACTTCCTTCGATTCTTTATCCGGCGACTGCGCGACAGCGGAGGCGGTGCATAACAAGCAAGTCAGCAAGAACGCACGACCTTTTCTCAATGTCTTCCCCACACACGGAGCTAGCCGTGTTAGCCTCTCGCCATCGAGGATGAGGCCTATAGTACCTCAGTGGTTCCCACTCTTGCGCAAGGAACGCGCAAGAATGGGCCACCCATTTATTTGATGAGATATATGCGATAAGCGGAGTCTGTGTGGGGATATCCACCTTTACCTAGAGTTGTAAGGCTGGGCCACCCGTCTCGTCCGCCTCGCTGCGAGCACTTCACCAGTTTGCCCCCGGGTTGTACGGTTTTTCGGGGGCAAACTCCCCGCGAACCGCACGTTCATGCAATTCCCAAGGTGATGCGCCCGCCTCCCGCGCCGCAACAAGCTTTTCGGGATCAACGTGAGCCATCATCATTCCGCGCGAGACCCTCAGGTGCTCTGTCGCGGTCCACGCATCACTGTAGTTGCTGGCGTTGATCTCGACTCTGTTCTGGTCGGGGTCCTGGTAATACAGCGATATCCCCACCCCGTGATCGGCAGCCCACAGCGGCAGAATTCCCAGATTCTTCAGCCGGACATAGGTTCCCAAGAGGTCGTCAACGGAGGCGCAACTAAAAGCCACGTGTTGAAGTCCAGTGTGACGGCGCCTTTCCGGGTCTATCGTGGCTTCGGGGACTTCAAAAAATACGATACGGTGGTCTAATTCATCGTTGCTTACGAATCCGAAGGCGGAAAACGGCGGCCGGGGCCCGGCCCCGGCTGGCACCTCCGCACGATGGTTGATCGTCATGCCGAGCACTTTCTGATACCAGTCGGTCATGGCATTGAGGTTTGCGGTGCTAAGACCATAATGCTGCAATTTGGGGTGAACGGTGATCGCGGTGTTCATGGGTTATCCTTTCGAGCTATAATCGTTAGGCTCCTAACGAATTGATGTTAGGGGCCTAACAAAAGTTTCATGAATAATTTGGCGCGTTGAGATGGCGTACAAGCGAGTACGTTTACGCCGCAACACACGGCGCCAACCCCTTCGGAGGAACAAGAATGAGAATTCGAAGCACAGCCGAGCGTCCTCACAGTCCGCCGCCAGAAGTTCTAGCGAAAATTCGCCAAGGCTTCTCGAAGCGAGATATGCAGGGGCTGACAACGGTCTTTGCCTTGCGGGGCACGGCGCAACGGGTTGACAACGCCATCAGCGGGTGGATGGCTGGTTCGGTAGGATCATCCGCACGCTATCAAATACTAGTAGGACTCTGGGCGAGCGGAGAGCAGGGCATCTCGCATACGGAAATCGTGACTGCCATGGGCGTGACCCGCGCAACCGTGTCCGGTCTGATGACGGGGCTTGAACGCGATGGTCTGGTGAAATCGTGTTTAGACCCTACGGATCGCCGCAAACAGATCGCCCGACTTACTGCAAAAGGTGAGGCGATCATTAAGAGGCAGCACGCACTGAATGTCGCCAAATTTGGGGCGGTGTTTGCGCCTTTCACGATGCAGGAACTGACGAGCCTAACGGAACTTTTACGCCGTTTCGAGCAGGCCTTCGCCGATTTCGGCTCAGGGCAGGCAATTGGGGTCCGACCCGCCTAATTTATGAAATGGTGAATTGCCTCGTTGGCGTTATCTTGAAATGAAGTATTTTTCAAATCAGTAAAAAAGGTGCTCTGGTCCACCATTTCCCCTGATAACTTACCCTGTTTACTGGCATAAAAAACGCCGCTTTTATACTGCTCATCCGAAATGGCATCTACAAAGCGTTTCGCACCCACATCCAGCGTATGCACCATTTCGCCCATCAATGGGAATACGATTGGCATCATCACAAACTTCAACATAAATCGCATTGCCGGAGGAAGACTATCTGGCGCTTGAGTCCCTTTTGTATTTCCCGGGCTCACAACAACAAACTTGAGCTTAGGATATTTTCTTGCCATTGATAACGTCCACATGGTTTCTGCATACTTGACATATGCGTATGCTTGCAATGCATTGAACTTATTACCAAAATATGATCCATCAAGGACAGCAACAAACTCATCTACAGAAGAAGTCTTCATCGAAACTGGTTTTACTCCGAGCATCTTTACTCCTGGAACGGCTTCCGCACTGACTGATAGAACTGTTTTCCTTAAATTGTCCCGTTTAATTAATTCCTCCACTAGAATTACATGACCTAAAATATTGGTAGCAGCTAATTGATTCATACCGGAAGGCGTGGATTTCGCAGCCGTTTTCCCAACTACTCCACCTGCATTTAAAACGATTGCATCAATAGGTTCCTTAATTTTTTCCACTGCTTTTCTTACAGAATTTGCATCCGTAACATCCCCCATAACAATTTCAAAAATCTTTTTCCCCGTTTTCACCTCAAGGTCTTTTTTTGCCGCCTCTGCTCTCGCTTGATTTCTGCAAAAAAGAATTACCCTTTTTGTCTCTCTTTTCATTGCCAGCTGTCGCGCAGTCTCTTTCCCAAGCCCAGCATTTGCTCCGGTTATTAAGATACTTTCGTTCATTTTTTCTATCCTTTTAGGCTATTAAGCCCCGCGAGGCCAGAGCCGGCTTGCCAATTTTGAACTATTTGGTTATATATTGGTGTAATAGCAAACAAGTGTCAAGGAGTTTTAAACTAAATGTTTCATAATGACGCCAGGCCCCGTGGTCGACCGCGCAGCTTCGACGAGACAGGGGCGCTGGAAAAGGCGACTCAGGTGTTCTGGTCGAAGGGCTACGACGGAGTGACGATTGACGATCTGGTCGCCGGGATGGGTGTGGGACGGCCGAGCCTGTATGCCGTCTTTGGGGACAAGCGGGCGATATTCTTGCGCGTCCTTAAGGCGTATGCAGAACGGAAGGGCGCTCT
>JAJPHW010000044.1 GCA_021325035.1 Terriglobia bacterium | reverse complement strand
TGGCAACAGGCGCAAGGCCGGGAAGTAGTTGCCCGTGTTTGTCTTTTAGCGTTGCGAGGTCCCCAATGACGAAAATTTCAGGATGACCGGGAATACTGAGATCGGGGTTAACTTCTACGCGACCGGCGCGATCCGTAGTCGCACCCAGTTTTTTACCTAACGGGGAGGCAGCCACCCCGGCCGCCCAAAGAATGACCGCAGCCGGCAGTTTTTTTTCGCCTGTAAAAACCGCCCCCGGCTCGACCATAGTGACCGTCGAGGAGGTATGTACTTCCACGCCTAATTTTTGAAGCTGGCGTTCCGCGCTGCGCGAGAGATCCTCAGCATAAGCGGGCAGCACACGCGGACCCCCTTCAATCAAAATGACGCGTGCACGGGTCGGATCGATGGTGCGAAATTCGTTTAAAAAAGCATGATGGACGATTTCCGCTAAAGTTCCTGCTAGTTCTACCCCAGTCGGGCCGCCGCCAACCACAACCAAATTGAGAGGCATGTGCGACTCACCGTCAGCAGCTTCACGCTCAGCCAACTCGAACGCCAGTAGGACACGCCGGCGAATCTCAGTGGCATCTTCAATGGTCTTCAGGCCTGGCGCCAGAGGCGCCCATTCCTCATGACCGAAATACGCGTGGCTGGAGCCAGCGGCGACGATGAGGTAATCGTAAGGGATCTCCATGTTCGAAAGCTTGGCTACCCGGCGTCCGAGATCGAAGTCCCGTACCTCGCCAAGCAAAACTTCGACGTTGGGATGCTTGCGCAAGATAGAACGAATCGGCGCGGCAATTTCACCCGGCGACAAACCTGCTGTCGCGACTTGGTAGAGCAGCGGTTGGAATGTGTGATGGTTACGCCGGTCCACCACTGTGACTTGGACATTCGCGCGTGCCAGTAACTTGGCGGCGTTTAACCCGCCAAATCCGGCGCCCACGATCAGAACTCGCGGCATTTTGTCGCTGTGTTTTGCCATTACTACTTAGATTTTGCCAGCTTACCAGCCGATTCCTTATTTTGGAACAACTTATCGGGTAACATGGCGAGACGATGGGAACAATCCTTTCCGGCAAAAACGACACAAAAACATTGCCCTCAGGGGCAACGTGGTTCGTGCCGTCATTTTTGGATTTGTGGTTCATCGGGATTTTGTTTTTGCTGGCTGCCAGCAACTTTGCACTCAAATTACTTGGCGATGCCGATGTCGGATGGCACATCCGCAATGGCGAGCAAATTTTGCAAACCCACGCCATCCCTCGCGTGGATTCTTTTTCAGCTACCTTAAGCGGACAGCCGTGGTTTGCATGGGAGAGGCTTTACGATGCTGGAATCGCGTTTATTCACGCTCATGCAGGATTGAATGGGGTTGTGTTCTTCACTGCGGTAGTCGTCGCAGCGACGTTTGCCTTCGCCCTGCCTTCTGCACTGAAGGCAGGCGCCAATCTTCCTGTTGCAATTTTCCTGTTGGGACTTTCACTAGCTGCTTCAACTATTCATCTTTTGGCCCGGCCGCACGTGGTGAGCTGGTTGTTAGCGGTAGTGTGGTTCTCAGTGCTGCACACGGGAGCATCTTCTGTAGATCAGGCGGATCACAAAAGAATCTATTGGCTTCCGTTTCTCATGCTTCTTTGGGTGAATCTGCATGGCGGCTTTCTGCTTGGATTTGTGTTGCTTGCGATCTATGTGGTGGATGCGGCTTTTGTATATTGGAGAACGCGCGAACTTGCCGCGCGGCATTTAGCAGCGAATTGGTTGAAACAGCTTGCGCTGGCAAGTGGTTTAACGTTCCTAGCGAGTCTGATTAATCCATATGGGATTTCGTTGTACACACACATCTACCGCTACCTCGGCGACCGCTTCCTGATGGACCATATTGATGAATTCCAATCGCCAAATTTCCATGGCATCGCGCAAAGGTGTTTTGCATTGTTGCTGCTGATTACATTGTGTGCTTTGGCTGCGCGCAGACAACGAATGCGTCTCGCGGAGGGGCTTGTAATTTTATTTGCTGTCTATAGCGGCCTATATTCCTCACGCAATCTGCCAGTTTCGTCGTTATTGCTGGCGCTGGTTATCGCTCCGTTGCTTTCGCGGGAAATTGCCGAGGCTGGCGGCAATACTTTGATTATGGCCCATCTCCGTGCGGCCCTACATTCGTTCGACGGCTTTGCTTCGCGTGTCACAACCCTGGAACGCGGCTTCCGGGGCCATTTCTGGCCGATATTGGCTATAAGCATAGGACTATGGGCTTGTCTGCATGGTGGAGAACTTGGAGGCCATCGGCTGATAGATGCACACTTCAACGAAGCTCGGTTCCCGGTTCATGCGGTTCAGATCATTCAGCAGCGTGGCATAAAAGAGCCAATCTTTGCTCCTGACTACTGGGGTGGATATTTGATATATACGCTTTATCCTGCCAATAAAGTCTTTGTTGACGACCGCCACGATTTCTACGGTTCAGACTTTTTCCGTCAATATATGACAACTGTGCATGTCGAACCGGGGTGGAGCAAGCTACTAGATGATTTACAGGTGGAGTGGGTATTAGTGCCCAACGGCTCACCACTCGACAATATTCTGAAGGAAACTCCTGCCTGGAATCTCGATTATCAAGACAAGACAGCAACGCTGTTTCGCCGGACAGGGAAGTAAGTCTTGACTCACCGAGTATCAATCGCGAAGCCCAAAATTACATTGACTTCAACGGGTTGGCTCCCGCGCATTGCTGGTGTGAACTTCCAATGGGGAAGCGCTGCAAGCACTTTTGCCGTAAGCTCTGCGCTCGCTGGTTCGAGAACGCGCAAGTTTTGGATGAGTCCCGTTCGGTCGAGCACGCAGGAAATAATTAAGCGGGAAGGCTGAAGATTCGGCGGCAGCGCGGTTCGTAAGGGCTGCGGCGAAGTCATCATCGGGGAATGTTCCGGAGCGTTCGGATCGGCAAATTGCATTACAGCCGTACCCAATGATGTCGGCAAATAGATGGTGTAGTTGTCGCCTTTTAGAGTTCCGTAGAGGTTGAAGGCACCGCCGGAACGCGAAGTCGCAACCACAGTGATGCCAGATCCAGAGTGTCCGCTATTCGTCGTATGACCAGGCGTTGAGGGCGCAGAGCCGTTTGTCCCAAAACTTGGCAATGTCACGATATTGCTTCCACCACCATGGACCGACACACCTGGTAAAGGAGGATTATTGACTGTGCCGCTGCCTGCCCCGCCGCTCCCGGGATAAGGCGAAATTCCTGACTTCGCAGTTACGTCAGAACCGTGACCCGTCCCTGATTTTGCCGCGCCGGGACCAGTATCCACAGCCCCACTCCCTGTGCCGCTGCCATAATCAATACCAGTACCGCCGCCTGTGCCGCCGATACCGGGTTTTGCCCCCCCAGTGGGCGACAACGCCAAAGATCCAGACCCAGTTTTAGTTGGAACGGCGGGTGTTGCTCCCGGCTGGCTGGAAACCACCACTCCCGTTGAGTTGCCACTTGCACCACTCGCTGGAGGCGCTGCAACCGAACCCACATCCATCGGCCCTCCCAGCCCTTGTGCGCGCGCCCCTCGCCCATTGCTGCCGACATTCCCACTTGAGACATTAGGTGGTGGAGGAACGACATTCGGATTGAGCCCTGCAATGCGAGAGTGATCCAATGACCCGCTTTGAGCATTGATTGCCGGCGCCACTGGGGATCCATTGTTCCATTCGCCGACTTTATGCCCGGAAGCGGTAGTACCGTTCACATCTACAGGCGGCGGCACGACTGCATTGTTTCCCAATCCAGACAACATGCGGTGGTCTGTTTGTCCGTTCACTTGAACGGTTGGTGGCACAATTTGCGGAATTAACGCACCCGGTCCGTATCCCGGCCCGGTTTTCGATAGATCGCGTGTGATTTGCGTAGGTGGTGGTGCCACAACGCTAGGGGCTGGCAACGTAAGCCGCGGATTGTTCACGGATGCACGTTCCGGAGCGGAAACCGGCGGTGGCACGACCTGCAGACGCTGGGAACCGGGCAATCGCAATGGCAGAGCATCGGTTTGAGAGGCGTTAGGAGCTGGAGGCACAACAGCAACTTCTAATTTCGGTGCGGTGAGTAAACGGTCCCGTTGCACATTGTTCTGCGCTGGTGCAATTGGGGCTGCCAATAGCGATGGAAGCTGGCGCGCGGATTTGAGCCCTTCCGCAGGCGCGGGTCCGGGGATTTGCGCTTTGTAGGCCAGCAGGTTCGCTACCGCCGCATCAGAATGGGGAAGGTCGAGCTTGGGGGCGTCCAATACTTTTTCGCGTAATACTTCGCCGCGGGCTACGCGAATCGCCTGCGTACGGTGAAAGGCGTGCAATCCGCCAGCCCGCCCCATTTGTCCGGAAGAAGAACCGCCATTATCTTCCGTTCGGGGTAATTCGTCCGCGGAAAAATAAAGCACGTCATACTTTGCGGGAGCCGTCGGCATTTTTGCCCGCATTTGCGCGAGCTTTGCCGGAAAAATACTCAAAACTGTAAGAATCAGGAACTCCGCAACACAAACCAAAACCAGATTCCGGATGGGAAATAGCCCGCTCTGTGCCTCCCCCGCAAGCGGACGAGGAGACTGGGCGAGCGCAGGCCCAATCGCGCTGCGGAACTCTTCCCACGGCGACGACCATTGCACAAGAAGTTGCAGCTCTTTTTCCGGAGCTTGCTCTTCGATCTCCAGCTCTTTACTCAACCGTTTGCAGCCTCCGCCGCGCCATCTAGAACAATCTTAATTTTGTCCCCATTTGCCGTGCCACTCAAGCGAACGGACCCTGAGGGCAACTCCAAAACTGATTTGGATCGGATTCGCACCGGCGCCAAGCGCCACGGTTTAAGGTCCGTCTCAATGTGAACAACCGCATTCTCAGTATCCAAATAGAGCACATCAATGGGGAAACTCATGGCGAAGGTATGCACGCCCCGGCATGGCGCAATCCAAAGTCCACTGCCGGAAGGAAAGTCCCGCTCTGACGTACCGATTAAGCCACGCAAACGAGTCCAGTGGGTAACAGCAGATTTCAAACGCGTGGCCAGATACGTTTGGCGGGTCTGATTAAACGCGTATCCGGTAGTTGCAACCAAAGTCATCACCTTTGCAAGTAGATCGTTGTTGCTGTTCCGCCTAATGCTTCGGCGCCAGGGTGCGAATCAGTTGGATAATTGCAGGCCCTAGTGTGACGAAGATGATCGAAGGCAAAACAAACAGTACAAGGGGGACGACCATTTTAATTGTAGTTTTTGCGGCAGCTTCCTCTGCGCGCTGCCGTCGCTCCGTACGCAATGAATCTGAGTGTACTCGCAATGCTTGCGACACGCTGGTGCCGAAGCGATCCGTCTGGATGAGAGTACCGACAAGCGAGCGGATATCGTTTACGCCTGTGCGCAGCGTCAGGTTTCGCAAGGCTTCTGCGCGCGGTTTACCCGCGCGCATTTCCAGATTGACCAGATAAAATTCTTCGCTCAGTTCAGGATGTGCGTGGTGCAAATCCTGCCCAACCCTCTGCATGGCCTGGTCCAGGGCCAATCCGGCTTCCACGCAAATTACAGTGAGATCGAGAGCATCCGGCAGTCCAAGCGTGATGCGATGTTGCCGCTGCCGGATCGCGCGCTTCAGGAAGAAGCGCGGAATAAAGAAGCCGAGTCCTCCCACCCCGATCATGGCAAGAATATTGAATGTCGGCGAAATAAAGAGCACCATCAGCATGCCGAAGAGCGCCAGCGCAACCCGGCTGCCCACGTAAAAAGTAAGGTGCTTGGGTTCGCGATATCCGGCTTGGATCAGCCATCCTCGTGTCCGCGAAACTTCGCTTGGTGAAAGAGGGATTGCCTTGCTAAGCGGGTCAAGCGCCTGCTCCAATCGCTCTTTTAATGCGCGCTTTTGCTGGGGCTGTGCTCGTTGAAAACCCAACGAACGCAGTCGAGATCCAATTACGGAAGACGGCGCATAGACCGCTGCACCAAAGAAAAACACCGCCAAAACAATGGTCAGAAAAACGATGATGGTAAAAATCAGCGCCATATTGGCTCAGATCAAACCTGAATCCGAATAATCTTGCGAATTACGAAATATCCAATCGTTTGCAGGCAAATGCCTCCCACAATCAGCGTATGACCAATGGGATCGGTAAACAATGGCTGAATGAATCCGGGGTTCATGGCGAGCATGGCGACCACGATCAGCGGCGGCATTCCCATGAGCAACATCATCGTCAGTCTGCCCTGGGCTGTATAGACCTTTACCTGCCGCATGATTTTGAATCGTTCCCGGATTACATAAGAAAGATTATCGAGAATTTCCGCCAGGTTGCCACCAGTTTCACGCTGTAACATGACGGCAGTAACGAAGAATTTCACGTCCACCAGAGGCACCCGCTCGGTCAAATTCAACAAGGCTTCCCGGACGGGCAGACCGAATTTCTGTTCTTCGTATAGTTTGCGGAACTCCGAGGCCACCGGCTCAGAAGTTTCATTCGAGATCATTTCGAGGGCTGTGGTAAACGCGTGACCCGCACGCACGGCCCGAGCCAGCGTATCGATCGCTTCGGGAAACAGTTCCTCAAACTTCTGAAAACGCTTGGCACGGCGGTAGGAAGCGTAGGAATAGGGGACTATGGCTCCAAAAATGAGACCGACCCAAATGAATTGCACCGTCCCGGAAAGCGCATAAGTCAGGAAGCTGAATACGATTGCGCTTACGACGGACAACATTAGAACATTGCCAGCGCGCAGGTTTAAATTGGCCTGCGACAACATGGTTTGCAGATTAGAGACTTGCTCTGAACGTCGCAGCAGGCTGTCGAGCGCCGGAATCTTGCTGAGCATCTCATCGCGAAGCAAAGCTAAGTCGGCGTTTGGTTCTCCCTCCGAAGCTTTGTCTACGCTTGCCAGCCGTTCGCGCAACAGACGTGCCCGGGAATTGCGTTCATCCACCAGCGAGGCAATGACAAAGATTGCCGCCGCGACTACCGCAAATACGATGATGGCAATCAGAAAAGACATGAATTTAAATTTCGACTTTGGATTCAAACAGCGCTGGGCGCAAGCGATATCCTGCGATGGCCAGCTTGTCCGCGAACTTCGGACGAATTCCCGTGGCCTTGAATGCTCCACGCACTTTCCCGGCTTCGTCAATTCCCACGCGTTCGAATACGAAAATATCCTGCATGAGGATGACGTCAGATTCCATCCCTACGACTTCGGAAATCGTAATCACTTTGCGTGTGCCGTCAGAGAGGCGCGCAATCTGTACCACCGCATGGATGGCAGAGACGAGCTGCTGCCGCACTGCGCGTTCAGGAATATTCAGGTTGGCCATGGAGAACATGTTTTCCAATCGAGCCATGGCGTCGCGCTGCGTATTGGCGTGGACGGTGGTCAATGAGCCTTCATGGCCTGTGTTCATAGCTTGAAGCATGTCAAAAGCTTCTTCACCACGCACCTCGCCCACCACAATGCGGTCGGGACGCATACGTAAACTATTGATCACAAGCTGGCGCTGGCGCACTGCACCCTTGCCTTCAATGTTGGGAGGACGCGTTTCCAATCGCACCACGTGTTCCTGTCGTAGTTGCAATTCCGCCGCGTCTTCGATGGTCACAATGCGGTCGGAATTTGGGATGTAACCAGAAAGCACGTTGAGCAGAGTTGTTTTGCCGGCTCCGGTTCCGCCGGAGATCAGAATGTTCAGCCGCCCTTTCACCATGGCCGAAAGTAGCTCAAGCATTGGCTCGGTGAGGGTGTGATTCTCGATCATGGTGCGCGCGGTCACCGGGTCTCGACCAAAGCGTCGAATGGAGAGGCAAGGACCGTCAATGGCCAAGGGCGGAATGATCGCGTTTACACGTGAACCGTCAGCCAGGCGCGCGTCCACCATGGGAGAGGATTCATCCACACGCCGTCCTACCCTCGAAACAATGCGGTCGATAATCTGCATCAAGTGGGCATTGTCCTTGAAGCTAAGGCCCGTTGGTTCCAGTTTTCCCGCCCGCTCTACATAGACTTTGTCGTATCGATTTACCAGAATGTCGGAGATAGTGGAGTCCTTGAGCAACGGCTCAAGAGGGCCCAACCCGAAAATTTCATCGAGTATTTCGCGTGCAAGGCGTTCGCGTTCGGCAAAGCTTAAAGGGACGGCTTCGCTGTTGATCGTGTTGCGAATCAGCAGCAATACTTCGTCACGCGCCGCGTCATTGGGTGTGCGTCCCAGTTTCTCCAGATCAAGGCGGTCCAGAATCTTGCGATGCAGGTCGGCTTTAACCTGTTGGTATTCGGTACGCTCGAAAGTTTGCAGATTCCCCATGTGTCTCTAGTTATACAGCGGTTATACCGTCTTAAAAAGTGACCAGGTTGTACGCTTCACTTCCAGGTCGTTTTCTGTCAAAACCGAGGCCAAACCGTGAAAACCTTGCGCCATGTCCCCATGTCCTTGCTGCATGATGGGAACACCGCGGTCAATCGCCGTGGAAATCACAGAAAATTGATTTGGCACCTTCCACAAGAGTTTGACGCCAGCGGCCGATGCTGCGTCGGCCTCGCTGAATCCGGCGATTTTCCGGTAACGGTTCAAGACAAGTCCAATGCGCTCGCGTTTGCCCGTTTCCGCCAGATATTGCTGCACCCGTGCGGCGCTCCATAAGGAATTGACATCAGTCTGGGACACTAGCAGGACCGACTGGGACATGTTGGAGACAAGGCGGGTAGCCGCGTCCAGACGCGAGGAAGCATCCACTACGACGTACCGGTAGTGATTGACCAGCATGTCAAACAAACGCGCGAATTCTGAGGTTGAGGGGTCAAAAGTGGTTGGTGCGTTGCTGCCCGCAAGCAACTGCAAACCGCCAGAGTGCCGGGTCATGAAACTTTCCAGCAAAGAACTATCCAGCCGGTGTAAATTGCGCAGGGCATCGCCTACGCTAAATGACGGTTTAAGGTTCAGATGCAACCCACAATGGCCTAGATGGGCGATATCTACCAACGCCGTGTTGCCATGACTTGACTGCAAGGCCAGCGCGAGGTTGACCGCGATAGTAGTTGCGCCGCTGCCCCCTTTCGCATTGACGACCGTAAAGACTTTGCCTCGAGCAATCTCCCTGCCAGTTTTCTTTTGCGTGGCTGTGTGCCGGACGAAGGCTTCGATTAGATCGGTGGTCGTAGTCGGTCGCTCCATGAATTCTTTCGCCCCGGCGCGCATGGCTCCAACAATGACCTGAGGCTGATTCAAATTGCCGATGGCGAAGATGGCACTATCGGGTACTTCATGCTGTAAAAGTTCCATGGTTCGCAACGCAGGAATAGCATTATCTGCGGGAATGTCCACAACAATAATTTGAGGATTGGCAGCGTGTATTTTTCGAACGATGGGATCCGTCGCAGAAGTAGGGAAAGTTTGGCAGGTAAGCACTGCTTGTCCCACGCTGGTTCCATCCACCAGCACCTGCAAAATAGCCCTCTGATCGGCGTCAGCTGCGACAATCACTACGGAAAGTTCTGGCATAGTCCGTCAGGCCCCTTACCCATCTCAGCGCCAACGCTGTCTTAACAATTATTGCAAAAATCTCTATTTCGAGGTTCCTGATGGCTTCGGCTTATCGAATTGCTGTTTATCCAGAAATGGCTTGGGATATTCCGGCGGAGTCGGGGATTGCGTGTCCGGTGCGAGCCGATTTACCGTGCACAACACCATTAACTCAGTTTTACTCTTCTGGGCGCTTTTACTGCGAAAAAATGCCCCAAGGATTGGAATATCACCTAATCCCGGCATTTTGTTCATCACATCCGTAACCCGATTATCCATTAACCCGGCGATTACAAAGCTCTGCCCATCTTGTACTTCGAACTCGGTATCGGCACGGCGTGTGCTCAATGCAGGCACCGTAAAGCCGGAAATGGTCAGAGCGTTGGTAAAGTCCAGCGTGCTGACCTCGGGCTCGACACGAAGATGGATGTTGCCATTGGGCATGATAAGCGGAGTAAATTTCAGGCGGACTCCAAATTCCTTAAAGGAAATTGTGACGGCAGTGAAACCATTTCCAGGCTGAACAATGGGAAAGGGGAATTCACCGCCAGCGAGGAAGCTAGCTTCTTTGCCATTGACCGCGATCAAATTTGGCTCCGCCAAAATTTGCAGAATGTTTTTCGTCTGCAAATCGTTAATTACCGCGCCAAAATGAATATCCGGGCGAAATAGGAACAAATTCAAAACATTGTTAACCGTTTGATTGACTTGAAATGGCCCGGTCTGACCGACTGTCTGGCTGATCTGTTGAGGACCGAAGCCGCCAAATTGCCCGGTCGTGGTTGTGCCGAGTGTATTGGTAAGGCCGGTCGAGAATAAATTAATGCCGGCTGTCTGCAACGCCGAACGGTCCACTTCGGCAAACTTGACTTGCAATAAAACTTCCTGCGCACCAACTGGGCCATAGGTTAAGACATTTACGACATTCTTTGTGTAAGCCTCGGCTACTTGCCCAGCTTTTTTAGCAATATCTTCAGTGGTGACATGGCCGGATAGAACAATCGCGGAACGAGAAGCGCTGACATTGATTTTTTCATCCGGGAAAATACGTTTTTCTTCTTCCGCAGCCGCAGTCACATCTACATCAACGCGCAAATCAAAACTTTGGGAGCGCTCAAGTTCATCCCAAATGAGAAGGGAGACTTCGCCGGGGGCGCGTCCATGTACCAGAATTTGCGTAGGCGTAACCACAATGGCATCAGCCACGGCAGGGTCTGTCACAGAGATTCGCTTCAGGCGCTCAGTGGTATTGACGAGCAGAGATTTGCCTACCATTACGCGAAGTGGAGCAGAACTCGCGTTTTCAGCTGGTTGATTACCGCCAGTGGAACTAACAGTATTTTGCGGAGTTTCAGGCGCCTGCGCAGGTTGCTGCCAGCTATTTGCCCACGCGCACCCAGATAGCCATAGAGATGCCGTTATCGCAAGGCAAACGTGACGCAACCAAATTTGCTGTTTCTCCCCCGTTCGGGAGACGATCAACATAGTTGTCAAACCTCGCATTTGACTTGTCAAAACTTGGTTTCGTCCTTTTTATCGCCGCGATAAACTTCCACCGTATAAGCGGACGGCATTGTCGGCGTCACAACCGTCGCTTTAGACTTCACGTGCGTCGGGACGTGAGGAGCCGGTGCGCCATTCTTGTACAACATTCCGGCGCGAGCTGAAGCCAGGTCTTCCTGTTTCGTATCCAGCGGATTGCGTAAAGCCAACTGAATGTGGCCCTCGGTGCTGGCAAGCGTGAGCTTCTGCGCGTCATCGGGCGAAACAAGCAAAGTGATTACGGGCGCCGATTGTGGCTCTCCAGAAGCATTGCGCTCAAGTTTCGTTCCCGTAGCTAATACAGCCACATTTTCCAGAACCGTAGTCGTTTGCTGCTCCCCCGCGCCTTGGGGAGTGCCCGTAAGCAGGACATCTACGCGCGTTCCTGGCAAAACAAAGCCGGAAACAGAGGTTGTATCGTTCACGCGCACTGATACTGCACGCATGCCCGGAGGAATCAAAGCCGGTAGCCCAGCACCGGCGTTTTCGCCGGCGAGTTTGCTGGGGAGAATGAATTCACCCTTTGCGATGGGCAAGATCACGCCGCGCCCAACCACTTTTGACTTTTGATTTTGATAATTTGCCGGCAAATCTGGGGCAGGGAAGCGTAGCAGCTTAATATCGTGCTCTTCGATTTTGGCGCCGACTTCGAGATCGTCGGCCGCTACAAAGGCCTCTATACCCGCAGGGATGTTAGCCGACGCGCCCGATTGCAGCCGACGGTACACGACCATGGCCACAAAGGCACCCAGCGCCAAAGCAATTGTTCCAATTAACAAAAGCCGGCTGCGGTTCATGAATGTTCCTTAGAAAAATTGAGTCCCTTACGCCCGATTTTTGCCTTTGGGGGCAGGCAGCCGATTCCTGTCATGAGAATCGTCATGCGGTCGTGACTGCGTGGGAAGCGTCTTAAAATGACGACGCAGCGTCCCAGTTATGCGCTCTTCCCCGTCGCCGCCCTTGGCGGGATGCGGGTAACGGCGCGTTTTCGTTATTGAATCGAACTAGCCACGGACGAGAAAACATTGTTGGAATTGGTGCCGATCAGGCGAATGGTGCCTACCACAATCACCAAAATTACCGCCAGCATTACGGCATATTCCGCGATGTCCTGACCTTCCTCGTTGCGCCACAGATTAAGCAGTACTCGCTTCATTGTGAATCCCCTCCAGAAACCAGACTGACAAATTACCTGATTGTCTCGATTCCTGCAATCTCTATCATCAAACTATGCACTAAGATGCATAGCTCCATTGACTCCATCATACCTTGAGCCATCCGTTATGGGCAGGTATTTTCTTGCTGTAACCCATTGATGCACTGGATTTAACGAATAAAAGGTTTTAGTCGGAGTGTTGAAGAACGACGGCCTGATGATCAGCGTAGATTGGACCCCATCCATGCGCTTGTAAACCCTGCACTAAGGGTGCTTGGGCGGGTAAGAGAGCTGTTTTAATAGGCCAACTTTTAAGCGGAATATCCCAACTTCCCCGTAAGTAATAACTGGCGACCGACTGGTCAATAAGCTTGTCTCCATAGACATCCGCACGCCCGTCAATAAAAACCTGCGTATTAGGGTAGAGTTTCCAAATTAAGTAACCGCCCCAATCATATGGGTTTAGCAGTCGCCCCTTAATGTTTTGTTCAAGTAGGAACGTGACTGCTCCGGTGGGGAAGTTCGCGGTCTCGCTTTTAAGTTGCAGGTTGTTGAGCCTTATTACCCGCACCGTAACGAAAACAAGCAAGCCCACGACAATTGCACCATTAAGAATAAGTTTGCGAGGGTCCAATCGTAAGTTGGACGTCTGGATTTGAGAAAACTCGCCGACCTGCTCTTGCAGCATGCGACTGAGAATTGGGATCGCAGCGAGAGCCAAAATAGGGATATGTCGCACCGAAAACATCGCGCCCATTACTGTTGCCAGTAGTAAGAGGATCTCGCTCGGAAGTACACGACGAGGTTTTAGAGCGAAAATCGCTAAAATTGCAAGCAGCAGTACTAACGCCGGCGCGTGCTTTAATTCGTGGAAATTTGGAGAGGCCCATTCTTGAATCAAGTTTTGCATGGCTTGTGAGCGAAGTGTTTCGAATGGGTAACCAAACATCTTGAATCCATAAGGATTCAATGGAATGACTGCTAAGCAAACGATCAAAACCATGCCTAATTTTTGCAGCCTTATGTTGGCTTGTTCCCAAGTTGCAATACCGAAAGCGGCATCCAAAGCGGCCCCCGCAAGATAAATAACGATAAGCGCAATCCCCGCAGCATAACCAGCATGCAGATTTACCCAGAAAAGCATGAGCAACGGTAGAAAGGCGAGAATACTTGGACGCTGTTCCGACCAATCGAGGATTGCAAGAAAGATGCCGATGAGAAGAAAAGAAATCACCTGGGGACGTGCGCCAAGAGACGGCATAGTCGCTGTCGCACAGCAAATTGTTACCATGGCTGCAACTGCGGGGCTCGCTTTGCAGCGCAAAAAAGCCAAAACCAGCGCAACGGATGCGAAGCAAGCAAAAGCCACAATAAGCGCTGGCCAACTTCCCATGGAATACAACCCATACATCAGTACATCACTCAGCCATTCGTGATTGATCCAGGGGCGGCCAAAGGCTGTAAACGAATAGGGGTCCGTGTAAAAAATTGCGTGATTTTGCAAAATTAGTTGGCCTGTGCGCAAATGCCACCAGACATCTGGATCAACGACGCTGCGCGCTGCCATGGCAAAAGTGCCGAGGGCGGTAATACACAGGAACATCACGCCGTACGCATAGCGCGAATCACGATTGCCGGTGTTGGAATTCGAAGTTAGCATTAGTTCGAACTTCATAACACGCGAACCGTTCAGCTTATAATTTGTGGGCGCGTGATGCTCAAAAAATCAACACAGAGGATACTATCGATTTATTTCGCCGGCATGATCCTCTTGCATGGTTTCGTTTTCGTTCAGTCATGGGCCAATGTCGCAATTGGGATGCCGGATTTCACAATCTTTTATTCAGCCGGGCATATCCTACGCAGTGGGCAAGCCTCTAACCTTTACGATGACAATCTGCAACAAAGGATGCAGACATCCCTAAATCCTGCCGGAGTAAGGAAACGGGGTTCGATTTTGCCTTACAACCATCCGGCGTTTGAAGCGGTCTTATTTGCCCCGCTAGCAAGCTTTTCTTATCTGACTGCTTATCGTGTATGGCTGTTAACTAATCTCACACTACTCATGGGCATCCCATTTTTGCTGCGCAAACAATTGCCGATTTTGGGGACTGCACCTCTTGGATTTTGGTTTTTAGGGATGTTTGCTTATTTTCCAATATTCATGGCGTTGCTCCAAGGACAGGATTCTATTCTCTTGCTTTTCACTTACTGTTGCGCATACGCCGCGCTTTATGAAAAGAAACAACTGCGAATGGGCGGCTGGCTCGGATTTGGTCTTTTTAAATTTCATTTGATTTTGCCATTCATTTCTTCCATGGTGTGGCTTTGGAGCAGGAAACTGCTGACCGGTTTTATCGCAGTGGCAGCGTCCGCTATCGCGGTCGGGATATGGGTTTGCGGAATAAGAGGGACTTTGCGTTATCCGCACTTCATTTGGGCAGCCGAGCACAACAAGAGCTACATGTGGAACGGCGGGTTTTACAACACAGCGAATTTGCATGGACTTATAGGCGTGTTTTTGCCCATGAGCCAATATTGGTTATTCCGATATATCCTTGTTGTTAGTTCCGTATTAGTGCTGGTTGCCGCGTCGATGGTTTGGCGCAAGACGAATTCGGCAGGACAACCTGATGGCCCTTTGGCCTTCGCTGTTGCACTGATCGCAACAGTACTCGTTAGTTATCATATTTTCGTGTATGACTGGAGCATATTGCTTCTAGCCATTGTATTGCTTGTTGAATCCCTTCTTTCACGCGACAGCCTCATACAAAAGGTTCGGACTCCGGTCTGTATGTGTCTTGCTACGCTTTTCTTCAGCCCGATTTATATGGTGCTTATTTTGCGGTATCAACGCATGGAACTGATGGCGTCTGTTTTGCTGTTCTTGTTCTTAACATTGTTGGTCGGCGTCGCGCGATCCGGAAAGCTGATCTAGATAAGCAGTGATGGGTTTGGAGAAGCTTTCGTGGTTTCTTTTCCATGAAAGCTGGGGAGCGATTTGAGAACACGTTCTAGTGCAATATTAATCGTTTCAGTGTTGTTTGCCCTCGGTGCCTGGTTTTATGTAAGCCGCGTCATTGTAGCTTTTCAAATCCGCGATGCTGTTGCGCATGATCGTCCCCGCGGCAATCTTTCCGACTTGTATCCACGCTGGCTTGGGGCTCGAGAACTCTTGCTGCATGGCCGTGATCCTTATAGTCCAGAAATTACGCGCGAAATTCAGCAGGGATATTATGGGCGTCCGCTCGATGCCTCGCGGCCGGGCGATCCGCAGGATCAGGCCGCATTTGCATACCCCGTGTATGTCGTGTTCTTGATTGCTCCCACGATATTCATGCCGTTTACACAAGTGCAGCTTCTTTTTACCGCTCTGCTCTGGTTTGTGACCGGGCTCAGCGTGCTGTTGTGGCTGCGCGTTGTAGGTTGGAAACCACCGCTCCACATTTTGGCCGCGATCGTGATCCTTACGCTGGGCAGCCTGCCCGTGATTCAAGCGATCAAACTGCAACAATTGACATTGCTTGTGGCCGCGCTATTGGCTGGATGCTTCGCAGCGCTTGCATCAGGCTATTTCGTTTTGGCGGGAATCTTGCTCGCGTTAGCCACGATCAAACCGCAATTAGCTCTGCTCCCTGTACTTTGGCTCATGGCGTGGAGTTTTGCACGCTGGCACGAACGCTGGCGTTTGCTCGCGGCATTTTCTGCGGCCATTCTGGCACTTTTGGCGGGCGCGCAGTACGTCTTGCCTGGTTGGATTGGCCGTTTCATCATTGGTTTGAGGAACTATCACGCTTACACACACAATGCATCTTTGCTTCAGTTACTTTCCACGCCAACTGCGGGGTACGCTCTTTCTGGTGCGTTGATCTTGTTGACGGCATGGTTTTGCAGGCGGGCTTTCTGGGCCGCCAGCGATTCCGCGGAGTTCGCGGCTTCGGCCAGCCTTGCGCTGGCGCTTGTAGTCGTCACCGTGCCGATGTTTGCTCTCTATAACCAAGTTCTGCTGTTACCGCCGCTGCTCGTACTCGTCCGCGATCGGAAGTCCCACAGTGAGCGCCGCGCCGGGCGATTTCTTTTCGGGATTACGGCGATTTTGTTGTCCTGGCCCTGGGTTGCCAGCCTTTTGCTTGATTTGGCGCTAATATTCTTCCCCGCGAACTTGGTGCAAGATCAATGGAAATTGCCCTTCTACACGAGTTTTACCCTTCCGATTTTTGTATTCATGACCCTCGCGTTCAAAATTGCGAAAACGGGCGATTCGCCGGAGCTTCCATGTGCATAATGCGCAGCCCTCTTTCCGTCTTTGCGAAATCCTGTCATCATGCTGAATAGCTCCACGTTTTCCGAACGTGGAAGATTTGCGCCATGAGTACTCAAGTTTCCAGTGCTGGCCGTCCATCGGCCTCGGGGATTTTTCCGCTTCTGATTGTTGTGCAGGGCAACGATCAGCGCACCCTCACGCTCGATCACACTCCGTTCACTGTAGGCCGGAAGGTTGATAAAGACCTGGTCATCGCCGATCCGCGAGTTTCGCGCGATCACGCCCTCATCATCGCGGAGAGTGGGCAATTTTTTGTTGAGGACCAGGGAAGCAAACACGGCACCTTCGTAAACGGCGAGCGCGTGCAGCGCAAACAGCTCGAACGCAATGATCGTCTCGAATTCGGGGTCCGCGATGTTTCGTACGTAGTTTTCAATCCACAGCGGGCCTCTTCCAATACTGCCCGAGAATTTCTCAGCCAAATTTCTGGAATCCAGATTTCTGCACAGACGACTGATCTCGAGAAGCTCACGCTTTTCATGGAAGCCGCACGCAAGCTGAATACAATCGGTGTGCTCGATGAAATTTTGATGACGCTGCTCGACGTCACGCTGAAGCTCACTCACGCAGAGCGGGCATACGTCTTCATGAAAAACGAAGATGGCAAGTTGCGCCTGGCCGCGGGACGGAACAATAAAGATGAGCCTCTTTTGGACGATTCGACGATTTCCCGCTCGATTCTTGAAGATGCATTGAAATCGAATTCTGAATTCGTTCTGACCGATACCAGTCAGTCCCAGGACCTCGACAATCGCAAGAGCATCGTCGCTTTCGATTTGCGCACCGTTATTTGTGTCCCACTGCGCAAGCCGCAAGTGCAGACCACGCGTGATACTGACGCGGGACGTCCGGCATATGGCGCCGAGGCCATGGGCGCTCTTTACGTGGACTCGCGCTTTGCATCGCACGATATTTCTGGCGTGAGCACGAATATTTTGCACGCCATCGCGACAGAAGCCGCATCTCTTATCGAGAATGCGCGCTTAGTGCAGGCCGAGGATGCATCGCGTCGCTACCAGCAGGAACTCGCCATTGCCGCGACCATCCAGCAGCGGTTAATGGCCGTGACCATCCCGGAAGTGCCTTTTGCCCGACTTGCCGGACGCAACCTTTCCTGCAAAGAAATCGGAGGCGATTTCTTTGACGCGGTGAATACGCCGGATGGTCTTGCTGTAGTCCTCGCTGATGTCAGCGGCAAAGGCGTATCCGCGGCGCTGCTTGCTTCGACGCTACAAGGAATGATCTATTCCCAGCTCACTGCCGGTATTGGCCTGACCGAGATTGTCACTGCCGTCAATGCCTTCTTCACCCACAAACATATCGGGGAAAAATACGCGACGCTGGTGCTGGCGCGCTTGCGCAAGGATGGCGAACTGGAGTTCGTCAACTGTGGCCATGTACAACCACTGCTCGTCTGCGGCGGCGAAGTAATTCGTCCAACGCATGGAAATTTACCGGTCGGCCTTTTACCTGGCGTCGCTTACGAGAGCGATCGTGTGAACTTTCATGATGGTGATCGCTTGATTCTGGTGACCGATGGCGTAACTGAAGCTGAGAACGCAGCCGGAGACTTTTTTGACAATGAGAGGCTCGAAGCCGCGGCTCAAAAAGGAGATATGGAACAAATCTTTGCCGCCGTATCGTCTTTTTGTGCGGGAACGCCGCTCAGTGACGACTGCACCGTGGTCGAGATGATTTACACCGGCGGCTCTCAAGCCTAATTCTGATTGGCCCCTTAAAAACTCTTGCAGGTATAATCCTCTGCCTATGGCATTAGCTCCGGGATTGAAGCTCGGACCGTATGAAATCGAGTCATTACTAGGTGCTGGAGGCATGGGCGAGGTTTATCGTGCGGCGACTCCCGGCTTCAACGCGCTGTTGCCATCAAAATTTTCCCCGCGCACCTTTCGTCCAATCCAGAGTTGCATGCGCGTTTTGTGCAGGAAGCGAAATCAATCTCCAGCCTGCAACATCCCAACATCTGTGTCGTGCACGATATTGGTTCGAAGGATGGCGTGGACTTCATGGTGATAGAGTACGTGACCGGGCAGACACTGGATAAAGTGATTCCGGCTGGTGGTCTCGAAGCCGATCTTGCCCTCAAGTGGACTGGCTAGATCAATATTTGGAGCCGGTGAATTAATTGCGCGCTTGCTTTTCACCGCAGTTTGATTACACTCGCTTGTTCTAGCTTATGAACTTCACGCTGCTTGACTGGTCGGCAGTTGTCGCGTATCTCGGCATCACTCTATTTCTCGGACTCTACTTCCGCAGCCGCTCCGGCAAGAGCGTA
The DNA here is from genome assembly GCA_021325035.1 of Terriglobia bacterium. Taxonomy (GTDB): domain Bacteria; phylum Acidobacteriota; class Terriglobia; order Terriglobales; family Acidobacteriaceae; genus JAJPHW01. The sequence goes on along the minus strand of JAJPHW010000044.1, from coordinate 7,496 downwards.
GATGACTACTTCGTCTCCGGCCGTAATGTGTCGTGGTGGCTCGCCGGAACTTCGATGGTGGCTACGACCTTTGCGGCGGACACACCCCTCGTAGTCACTGGGCTCGTCTATACGCAGGGCATAGCAGGGAACTGGCTGTGGTGGGCGTTTCTGCTCTCCGGCATGATGACAGTTTTTCTCTTCGCCCGCCTGTGGCGCCGTTCGGGATTGCTCACGGATGTGCAATTCGCCGAAATGCGCTACTCCGGCAAGCCCGCAGCGTTCCTGCGAGGATTCCGCGCTGTCTATCTCGGCCTGCTGATGAATTGCCTCATTTTGGGTTGGGTGACGAAGGCGATGACCAGTATTGTTGCGGTGACCTTGAATATGTCCGATCGCAACGCATTGCTCGTCTGCGTATTTTTTCTTATTCCATTCACCGGAATTTATGTTGCGTTAGGCGGACTCTGGGGCGTGCTCTGGACCGATCTCTTTCAATTTGCCCTAAAGATGGCGATTGTCATTGGGGTCGCGTACTACGCAGTCGCCGCGGCTGGCGGGATGCAAACTCTCATCTGGAGACTTTCTGCGATGCGCTCGCAGGCTGGGCCGTCGGCGGGGAATCCACTCGCGTTCTTTCCTGACTTTTCGCGGCCGATAGATTCAGAAAATCTATGGGCGCTTCCAGTGCTCGCATTCTTGGTGAACATCGGGGTGCAGTGGTGGGCCTTTTGGTATCCCGGAGCGGAGCCCGGCGGCGGCGGCTATATCGCGCAGCGCATCTTTAGCGCAAAGGACGAGCGCAACGGATTGCTTTCCGTTCTCTGGTTCAACATTGCCCATTACGCCGTTCGACCCTGGCCCTGGATTCTCACAGCGCTTGCCGCCATTGTTCTCTATCCCAATTTGCAACATCCTGAGCAAGGATACATGCTCATCGTCAGCCAGCATGTTCCGCCGGCGTTGCGCGGCATTGTCATCGCCGGATTCATGGCGGCATTCATGTCCACCATCGCGACCCAGTTAAATTGGGGAGCGTCCTACCTCGTGTCGGATTTTTATCGTCGGTTCTTGAAGCCCAGCGCGACTGAGAGCCATTACGTGATGTCCTCCCGCGTAGTTACTGTGATTTTGGTCATTTTTTCCGCTGGAGTTTCCGCGCTGCTCGGTTCGGTCGGAGAAGGTTGGAAGATTGTTCTCGAAACCGGCGCGGGCACGGGACTCGTTTACATTTTGCGCTGGTATTGGTGGCGCATTAATGCTTGGAGTGAGATTTCGGCGATGGCAACCGCAATGGTTGTCAGCGTGGGGCTACGTTTCACCGGATGGCATACTGGCGGTTCAGCTGCCGACTCTGCTGCACGCGCCTTGCTTACAACTGGAGTCACAACTGTAGTTTGGCTCATCGTGACTTTTGCGACCTCCCCGGAACCGCAAGCCGTGCTGGTATCGTTCTACAAAAAAGTTCATCCCCACGTCAGCGGATGGAAGCCGATCGCCGCGTTTGCTCCTGAAATTCCCGAGACGCGCGACTTGGGCCGCAATCTTTTCTCGTGGATTCTTGGCTGCGCGATGGTTTATCTCGCGCTCTTCGGTGTTGGTCATCTGCTGCTCGGCCCGGAGATGGAAGGCATGATTCTTCTCGGCCTTGCAGGTGTTTGTGCCGGAATGTTGTTTAGCAACCTCAACCGCAGCGGCTGGGCAGAATGATCCTTCACTCCACCATCACCGAATAATTATTTCCCTCCCACGTCTGCGTTTGCTGCCAGAAAAAAGTAAACTCAATCACTTGACCAGACCTCAACGACTCTGTCGGCAGATCAACGACATAAACGCCCAATCTTGTATCCCGCGAGTGGATGTCGTTTGTGGTCTGCCATCCGTCGAACGTCCAATGTACAGTGGCGGCATCGAGAAGAATCAAACGCAGCTTCTTCCCCTGCGGCATCGAACGAACTTTATTGTTGAACCGCCAGCCGAAGTATTCGGCTTTTTTCTTTTCGACTTGATAGCGCTGCACCGGTTGCTGCGGCTGGTCGAAAATCTTGCCGTCGCGCAGCGAACGCCTCAATTTGATGTACTCCGAGTGCGCCCACACCAGAGGACACGCCGACCCGCTGGGCTTGCCTTTAAACAGCTCTCGCTCAGGGATGTCGGCTTGGTCCCAAACCTGTTCCGGCAATAATCGGCCGCCTTCAGTGGAGCCTTCCATGACTCGCAACAGAGCTTCCGCGCCTTTGCGATTTCCAGCAGCAATTTCGTAGTGTGCCCGCTCCCCTGCAAGAAGCGGCCAGGGGCGGCCGATGCCGGTGCCGTCAAAGGGCGAACCATCTTCATGCTCACCATAGCCGTCGCCGTTATAGCGATACCAGCAGGGGCCCTCGGGCAGTTCGATGCGCAGATATCTATCGATGACTTTTATGGTGTTCAGAATTCTCGGATCATCCGCCGCGCGTAAGCCAAAGCGTACGAGCGCAAGAGCATCGGGGCTGATCATGTGAATCGCAGATTCTGAGCTTTGTCCCGGTGGCCGGTTCTTGATGGGCACAAATCCTTGTAATGGGGAGGCCGCGCCATCGCTATCTGGCGGAGAGATGCGGACGTAGTAGCCGTCAACACCAACTTCGTGGGCGACGTCAGTGCCCGTGGCGTAAGTCCAGCGCTCAATGTTTTCGTTCCAGGTGTCGGCGGTTTCGCGCAGATAATTTGCTATGGCTGGCTCACTCACGGCATCCGCAAGATCGGCGGCAGCCAGTAATCCGGCAATTTCGACGGCGAGCGTGAATGGGGAATATCCAGCGTCTTCCTCCCATCGGTCTTGCAACGTGACCGGGCCGTTACGCACAAGGAACGATGCCGCGCGTTTGACCATGATCCACCAGCGCTTTAGATCGGTAATTTCCTTGGAAGCCTCGCGCCGTAGAACGTCAAAAAGAAGGATGGGAAACGCAGCTTCATCCATTTGCAGGCCCATCCAGTAGGGCATGCCGTCAAGCCACATATTCTGTGCCCAATGACCGTCGGCTTCCTGAGTGGATTCGAGATAGCGAAGGACGCGCAGGGCATCGGAGCAGGCGCCGGCAGCAAGGAAACCAAATGCGGTCTCGACCAAATCACGCGGCCATACCAGGTGATAGCCGCCGAGGTCTTCATCGCCTTTATTGAATCCCCATGGAATGGACAGGCTGGCAATGACGCCGCCGAGAAAATCTTTTGATTCATGCGAACGCAGTACGGCCATGCTGGAGCGGTAGAGATCGTTTTCGCGTTGCGGCTCATCGAGCTTCAGTAACCCGCTCTGCCAGCTCTTCCATTGCCGGACAAAATGCTCGCGGAGTTCATCGTAGGACTCGAGCAGCGTAGAACGCGTTTGCTGGGCCGCTTCCGACCAGCTATGTCCTATGGCCAGGGCAAGCACAAACTCACCGCCGCAAGCGGCAAGATCAATCTCGCCGGTCAGAGCGACGTTGCCGTTTTCGGCTCGCGTGTAGTTCCACGTCATTTGATAGTTCTGCGATAGGTCCTGCCATCCGTCGGAGCGCCCAACGAATCCAACCGATGTTTTTCCCCAAGGCACGGAGGGCGCGAGCGCGAGCGCAATGCCGTCGCGTTCCGCAAAAAGCATGATCTCGCCCTTGAAGTCGCTTACCCAGCCCGTGTTTCCCGCGCCAAAATTTCCCAGGTGGGGGGAGAGAAGCGCGTAGAGCCGGTAATCGGAGAGTTTGCCCTGAAGAGGAACGAAACGGATATTCTGAAGCACGACATTGCGGTAGGGATCGGTGAGAACTTCTTTTTCTATGCGATAGCGCTTATTCAATTCGGTGTTGCGCAATATGAATACCGGTACTCCCGGCTCAATCGGCGCGTTTTCGAAAGTGCAATGGCGTTTTTCTTCCGAGAAGAATTCTTTTCCATCCGTGACAATCAGACCCATGTCGCGGGTGCAGGCCATGTCCACGCGCGGGTAATAGACTTCGTTCAAAATGCCATGGCTCAAGGTGAACCAGATGCGGCTGTGCTGGTTGAGTGCCGTGCCCATGCCTGTTTTGGCGCTGGAAGTCCAACGCGGAGAAATTCCGGGCCAGCCCGGTGCATAACGTTCAGAATCGGACATGCAGAACCTCTATGAAGGCAGAAATGACTCTTGATTGTCTCAGAAAATTGTTTTCGCCGCCGTGCTTTACCTTCGATTCACCGCCGGGCTAAAAGTTTCTGTAATCGTTCTTTTGTTTCCGGCCATTCCGATGCCACGATAGAGAACCGGAACGAATCGCGGGGGATGAAATCGGCGGCCATGCGATGCGACCGAAGGATGCCTTCAAACTTTCCGCCAATACGTTCCAGAGCGGCGCGAGAGCGCGTATTACGCGCGTCGGTGTGAAAGCAGACGCGAAAGACCTTCCATGTTTCGAACGCATAAGCCAACATCAGATATTTACTTTCGGTATTCGCTCCGGTGCGAATCGAATCGTGCGCAAACCACGTATAGCCAATTTCGCAGGCGTCAGGTGTAGGGCGTCCGTGTTGAGGATGCCCAGCTGGCCAAGCCCATCGTTCGATATTCCAAAAGCGCGAGGAGCCGATGACCGTTTCGTCGCTCAGCCGAACAATGGCGAAGGGAAGCGCAGTCCCTGCCGCTTGCCAATTCAAAGCCGTTTCAATGTATTGAATAGCCGAGGCATTACCCTGAGGAATCGGACTCCAGTGGTAGAGCGAGGGGTCTCCGGATGAGGCTGCGGCCAAGGCTTCAGCGTGATGGAGCTCTAGCGGTTCCAGGCGTACGTTGTTGCCACGAAGCAAGATGGGTTCGGTGGTCATGATTTGACTATGCAACGGCCAGCCGCCCAGCCGCAACTGGGAATCATGTAAACTATTTGAGGAGAGCTATCGATCAGATTTTGTGAACGCCGGTTAAAGCCGTTCCCCTTGAATTGCTCCCGAAATTTTAGATAAATCAATTCCCCGGCTTATGCTGCGCGGGCGCAAGGAGAAAACATGCAACCCAAGATCGCCAAGACTGCAGATCGTAAAAAAGTGATGGACACAACCAAGAGCACCGATTGTCCGAAGTGCGGGAAAGCCACGCGCATCGTGAAGCGGGTAAAAGACCGTGAGCGCGGCGTACAAGGCGGAGTTTTTATTTCCTGCTCGGCCTGTGAATTTTTCGAGAAGCTGTAACTGTTAATAGTGTGGCGCGGGCGCCTCGCCCGCGCTGACTTCCTAAGCGGCTAACTCTCCTAAGATCGCCCTCGCAGCGAACGCCGGATCTTCAGCTCCAGTAATCGGCCGTCCCACCACAATATGCGTAGCTCCTGCTGCAATCGCTTCTGCGGGCGTTGCCACTCGCGCCTGATCCCCGATGTCCGCCCCGGCGGGGCGCACACCTGGAGTGACAATCAAGAAATCATGGCCAAGTTCGCGGCGCAACTCCGTGGCTTCGTGCGCGGAGGCCACGATCCCCTGGCAGCCGGAGTTGATGGCGGTGGCCGCCAGGCGCAGGACTTGATCTAACGCTAACCCTCGCACGCCAATGCGATTCAGTTCGTCATCATTCATGCTGGTGAGGACGGTTACGGCAAGAATTTTTAAAGCGGGATTGGTCTCACGTCCAGCTTCGACTGCTGCCCGCAGCATTTTGCCCCCGCCAGAAGCATGAACCGTAAGCATATGGACTCCGAGAGCGGCGGCTGAGCGCACGGCGGAAGCGACTGTGTTGGGGATGTCATGGTATTTCAGATCGAGGAATACGCGATGCTGCGCAGAAACTAGAGCCCGTACAATCGGTGGCCCTTCCGCCGTGAAAAGCTGCATGCCAACTTTGTAGGTTCCAGCGGAGTGGTCCACAGCCGCCACAATTTTATTTGCGGCGGCTGTGGTGGGCACATCTAAAGCGACAATCAAACGCTCACGCGGTTCTTGCATCCCACTTAAGATTTTAAGAGTTTTGGGATTAGTACGCCACTGGGGTGTGGAGTTCGGCAACAACTTCCGGGCGAACGATATCCAGGCGGACCCGTTGCAGACCGGATTTATTCATTTGCAATGCATGAGCGGCGCTGTAGGACAGGTCAATGATGCGCCCCGGAATGATTGGGCCGCGGTCGTTAATCCGCACTACAACCGACTTACGATTGCGTAGGTTCGTTACCCTGACATAGCTGCCCAAGGGTAAAGCAGGGTGGGCCGCGGTCAGATCGAACATGTTGTAGGGCTCACCACTGGCGGTAGGCTTGCCTTCGAAGTCGTGTCCGTACCACGAGGCAGTTCCCACTTGAAAGGGATGAGTTTGAGTTGATTTAGTTTTTGCGCCTGCCGGTTTGGCTGGCGGACTTACCGGATTCCGGGTATTCGCAGATCCTGAGCTGGTTGGCCCCTGAGCCGCTCCCGAGCTGGCTATGAGTAAGACCATGGCCAGTCCTTGAGCTATACTTCCTCGCATTCAGTCACCTCGCATCTCTAACGGAATATCCTCCCCGATCACTTGCCTGTATAAAGCTATCCTTCGATGCTAAAGAGCCGATTGAAAGACTGTCAATACAGAATCTGCTGTGGAAAGATAATCAGATAGTTATAGATAGCTCACGTAACTCGCTGTGGAAATTGAGGGATAATCTTCATGGCACTGTTATATATAGACTTAAGTATGTACTAATGGGTAAATAATCCGCGTTTGGAAGGGAGGGAAATATTTACATGCCTTTGTTTTCATAACCTTACGAATAAAAATCGTGTAACTCATTCGCCTTCAATACTTTAAGCCTATGGTTTCGCGGGTGATTAGCGAAAATATTTTTGCGATACTTTGCCGGTGTAGCGCGAAATGCAATTTGCAATGCCAATTCTTTCCGATAGATTGCCATCATGAGCAGTGTGCCCATCGTTCTTTCCATCGCCGGATTTGACCCCTCATCGGGGGCTGGAATTACCGCCGATATCAAGGCAATTGCTGCCCATGGATGCTACGGCATATCTTGCATTACTGCGCTGACGGTGCAATCCACCTCTGGGGTGCGTCGTGTTGAACCGGTTGACCCAGCGATAGTTACGGAGTCGTTAGCCTGCCTAGCGGAAGATATGGAAATTTCGGCCGTTAGGATTGGCATGCTCGGCTCGGGTAAGGTGGCTGGGGCGGTTGCAGACTTTCTTCGAGACCATCCCTTGCCCAACGTAGTCCTAGATCCTGTGATCGTATCATCGTCCGGAGTGCGCCTTATAGACAAGGCAGGGGAACGTGTTTTACTGGAACGACTGTTGCCAATAGCCACCGTCATCACGCCTAACATCAATGAAGCCAGTATTTTGACCGGAATGGAGGTATTAAATCCCGGGCAAATGCAAGTTGCCGCAGACAAATTGCACGAGATGGAAGCCAAAGCAGTAGTTGTTACAGGCGGCCATCTGGATAAGGCGATTGATTTGTTGAGTTTCCGAGACAGGCAAGGGATTCAACGGGAAACGTTTAAGTCTGAGAAATTGCGATCCAATTCCACGCATGGTACCGGCTGCGCCTTTGCTTC
>JAJPHW010000190.1 GCA_021325035.1 Terriglobia bacterium | reverse complement strand
GGTGAAGTCGAAACGGATATTACCACTGGACCGTCTTTAAAATCCATGAGTAAAAGCTGGCCAAAGTTAAACTTTTGCCAAAAAGCAGCAGCTCACACTTTAGCAAGAAGGATTGTCAGCTTGGTTTAAAAGTTTTTTAATTTTGCCTGATTGCAAAATCGCCCTTGTTTGGAATCAATAAGTTATATCCTTCCTTAACGACCCGAGGGTAGGTTTCTCAAGAACCCGAAGCCTTCTTTGCTTCGGCTATCGCTTGCGGCGGAGCTACCGCAGCGGCCCCGCGCCGCAATCCCCACAGCACCAGCACAGACGACCCAACAATGGCCAGCCCTACCGACATAAACAGCGCCGTCATCAAGGTTTCCTGCCAGGGCAGCGCGTTATGTCCCGCGCCGGTAATGGGAGAAAGCGCCGCCGCACCCAGCGTCGCACCCAGAGCTGTGGTCGCCCAGTTTATGTAAGCTCCATAGAGCGCGGTCCAATACGCTGCGGCCTTGAGCTTCAGCGGCAGACGCACCTCCATCCACACCGCGCCCAGCGCGATGAGAAACGTTCCGTTCATCACGCCTTCTAAGTGCGCCGCCAGGCCCATGCGAGGATTGGCAAACTTCGTCTCCACAAAGCCCGTCAGCAGTCCCAGCAAAAACAGGAACATGCCGTGCCAAATCAATCTGCGTTTGCTGTCGTCCATGGTGGTGGTCTCCATTTCTGTGCGTGCGGGAAGTGGGAGGATTGTATACCGTTGCGGCGCGAGTAGTTAGTCAGGGCGGAAATGCTACCGTGCAGACCCGACGCGCGAAAGCCCTTGCGGGCTTCCGTACCGCGTCGCCTCTGCACGAAAAACAAAAAAGAGACACCCGGCGAAGCGCCGGGTGTCGAGGTTGGGCTATTTTCGCGTGCATTGGCCGCCCGACGAAACGGCCCACACCATTCATGACATAGCGCCGGAGGGGCGAAAGAATCTAGCCGGGGTGGCGTAAACCCTGGTAGTTAAGCGAAAAAGATAGCGCCACCGAGGCAGCGACACCAACCAGACCGCTCTTATCTTCAAATTTGTAACACCCACCGTATATTTGGCCATGGAGTCACTGGTCACATCGGATTCCTGCTGACACATATTGGGGCGTTTTAGATAGCGATACAATATATGGTATATAGGTCTTTAAATTGTGATATATTTGCCCTAAGTTGAAGTTTCGCTCGACTGCGTTCGCTAACTGCATGGCAGCTCCCGACCTAGCCTGAAGCAACTTCAAGATTGGACCTGTAGCATTTCCCATTCCCGAAATGTCATACATTTCTGGCTCGCTAGGAGGTGTTCGTGGCTGACAACTTGATCAAGATCTCCGCGACGGGTGTCGCCGAATTCATTACCGCAAATCCTTCCAGTCGCCCGTCGAAATTAAGACCTTTTAAATTCAACAAGAGAGGCGAAGGCTTTGGCAGGAGTAGCTACTATCAGGCGGCAATTAGCTGCATTAAGAAGTTCCACCTGGCAGGTAGAGACGAGAATGTAACGAAGAAGGCGATGTTGGAATTGACGGCAATTTCAACCGATAAATCCCTTGGGAAATTGCTTCAAGTTAGAGCGCAACGCAATATTGACGCGATCCTTGCCTATATGCGGATATACGGCAAGCGACAGTTTCAGATTTTGAAAAATCACCGCCTTTCATACAACAGTAAGAAGCTTCGCATTACCGCCTCCCCGGATCTTTGGGTAACGGAGGCCGGCCAGGAAGTTTTACTTAAGATTGGCGCTGCTCGCCATCGCAATCCTGATGAATTCGTGGAACTGCTTCTTCACCTTATAAGAAAAGCCGCGATTTCTAGTGGGTACAAGGTCAGAGCGAAAAATGTGGTTTATCTCGACATTTCAATTGGCCAAGAACGAGTCGCTCAGAAACCCTTGTCCTTTTACAACAAAGCTTTGGACTGGGCGGGGAAGGAAATTGCGGCAGAGTGGAGCAAACTGCCCGCTCCTCCTGGCTATCCCAGCATGCCTAATCCCGAAAGTTAGGAGTACCTTGGGATGTTGCGAAGGTTGAAGGTAAAGACACTTAGCAAATATTTATCTGTTCCTCATCGAGAACTCCGTAGGCTCGGCATCTTCAACGCGATAATTGATCGAGACTCGCGGTTATGCATAGACCCTCAGTTGCTTTTTTCCACACAAATACCTGAATTGAAAAATGCGCGTCAGCGAATCGACGAGCATTTCACAACAGTGATTAGGCTTATCAAAGCGTCCAAACACAAGGATGATCTCGCATGGCGCGAGGCGCTGCGACGACTTACCTTTAAAGAAGAACGAGGAGTTGCCATCGGTGTCAGTGCCAAAAAACGCGACGGCAACGGTATCGGCCCTATACTCGCAGAAAGGCTTCTCGAAACCGGAGCCGAGTTAGTTGGACTTGGCATTGAGGACCCGACATTATTTGAAGTGCTGCCGCTCTTTGAAGAGGATTTTGGTGCCGATCGCCTGAGCGATATGGCCATTTCACTGCTCATCCCGAATCTAGAAGACCTAAATGTGCGACTTACACAACAACTCAGGCTGCAACAAAAGGGAGTAATCATTCGAAATGGTCGACCTTTGGAAGTGGCGACATATCGAGACGGAACGATTATCAAGTTTTTGCCCATCGACATTCTTCGCCCAGTACCGATTGCCACAGATTTTGAGAGCATCGACAACGCGGCAGAGTTTAATGAAGAATTACGGGAGAGTTGGAACTCCATACTCCACGCGGCATGGAAAAGGAAAACAGAAGTTCACAAGACTGATGTCCGAAAGCTCTTTCTATCAAAACGCGCATTCTTCGAGTCGCTTCTCAATGCTTATCGTCAGCACGAAGATATCAGTGAGCAGGAGACAAACGACGCACTCGACGCTGGGAAGAAATTCGTTAGTGACAATCCAGTTTCGCTCCGCAAGGATCCAAGATCCCAAGATGAACTCCGGGATGTGGTACATGCGATAGTAGCTCAATTCAAGAAGTGTATTGAAGTTAACGGGCTTTGGAATCACTTGTATCGCAACGTGAACGGGAGCTTGAAACCCTTACATGAAAGATACAGTCAGTTATTGTTTTTCGTAATTGCCGATTCATATTGCACAGCCAACGATCTTGACCTGTCTCGAGAGCCCAACGCTGGAAGCGGCTCTGTGGACTTCAAGGTAAGCCGCGGAAAAACTTTACGGTATCTGTTGGAGATCAAGCTTTCCAGCCACAAAGCACTTGTGCATGGGTATGAATCGCAATTGCCTCTTTACCAAGAGAGTGAAGAAAGCGACGAAGCGGGCTTGTTGGTCGTACGCGTGAATCACTCGATGTCTCGGATCAATCAAATCTTGGCCTTGCAAAAAAGATATCCGGGACCGGACGAACGGGCACCTGACGTTTATGTGATTGATGGGCGAATCAGGGCGACCGCCAGCAAAATTTAGCGAGACGCCAACACGTCCACGGGTACCGCCACGCTTTCCCCCTGTCGTTCACGCACGCAGTGGATGCGACGTGCAATTCCGATTGTCCAGTCGGCGGATTCCATACTGACCTAATTCGCAATTGATTCGCTTAATGGAATGCGCTAGGATACGACAGCCCTCAGGGGTGGAAGTGGGTCTGATCATTGAAAATTTAGCAGAAGGCTGGTGTTTGGTGTTTGGTATTTGGTACTTGGTACTTGGTACTTGGTACTTGGTACTTGGTGAATGCTTTGCGACCCTCTGCCTGACTGGGATTCCGCCCATTCACGCGCAAAAGCGGCGCGAGAATGGGAGCCCGTTGGGATTGGGTTTGGGTGACGCTTGGGTCACCCTTGGGCCACCCTTGGGCCACCCAAGGGCCACGCAAGGGCCACGCAAGCGCCACCCAAGGGTCGAATAGCGGAAGTGCTTTGTTTGCAACACGACCTTGAAAATAGGGGGTGGGGGCCGCCTGAGATTGCCAAAATCGCCATGATTGCCAAAAATCGCCGAAATTGAAAACCGCCGGGATCGCGCGTCATCGCCGACATCGCCCGTGATCGGAAAACCAAAACCTGTATGGAGGCACCGTAACGCGGAGAACGGCCAAGGTCGGAAGGTCGGAAATGACCGGATAATCAAAAGACACGGCGAGTGATCTGCATCACTGCTTCGCCATGGGGGAGGAAGTAACGTTCTTGCCGAGGTGAATTATGGCTGCGCCGCTTCTGATCCCGCCCACCCGTCCTAAGCTGAAGAACGTGCTGTTTACCACGGATTTTTCCACCGGATCACTGGCGGCACTGCCGTATGCCACCAGGATTGCGCGCGCGTTTGGAGCGAACCTGCATCTGTGCCACATTGAGCCGACAGCGCCGCTGTCCACAGGGCTGGCCGACTTGCACCTTTACGAAACGGCGGGCAAGGACGCTGCCCAGCGGCTGGCCGCGCTCCGTGATTTGCCTGAACTCAAAGGAATGCGGCCCGCGCTGGTGCTGGCGGAAGGCGAATTCAAGATCGAGCTGCTGAAAGTGGTGAGCACGGCAGACATTGATCTGGTAGTGGCCGGCACGCGTGGACGCACCGGACTACGCAAGATGCTGCTTGGCTCAGTGACGGAAGAGATTTGCCGCGGCGTGATGTGCCCGATTCTGACGGTGGGCCCGGAAGCCGCGTCTGGCACAGAGGCGCCGTTTCAGCCGATCCTGTTCCCTACCAACCTTTCAGAGCTTAGCCTGAAAGCGGTGCCTTACATTGCCATGCTGGCGCAGCAGTTTGCCGCGTCCATTACGGTGCTGCACGTGCTCCCTGGGGATGAAGCGACAACGTCTGATGAAAACGCGCTAACGGAATCGGTCCGCAAAAGCATGGCCAGAAAATTTTCTGCGCTGGCCGACCTGAACCCGGAGTTTGTTGTGGCCATGGGCGATACGGCTGAAACCGTGCTGCGCGTGGCCCGCGAGAAGAAAGCCGGGCTGATCGCGATGGGAATCCGCAATGCCTTCAGGCCGGGAATCCTGCGGGAAAGAACCGCGTATCGCGTGATTGCCGGAGCGCAGTGCCCGGTGCTGACGGTGCGGTAATGGGCTTGCGCGCAGGTTCCGAGCAATGCGGTTTTCGAAACTTTAGGAATGTAAAGGATGTCGCGGTACTAAACACGGTTTTGGCACGCTGGGTGGAGGCAGCGGCGCAGCGAGGAGCGACATAAACAATATCCATTGGCGATGTTATCTTTAACGCTGCACAAATTTCGCCCTGGAACCCGCTTCAGCCATGTCGATTGACATTCTTAAGAGCCTCTTTGAGCAGCATTTCCACGCGCCGCCCGATCGCGTGCAGCCGCTGCAGGGCCAGCTTGGAGGCTCAGGGCGCGTGATCGTCCGCCTATCGGGCGGCGAACAGGACAAAGCCCGGCTGGAGAGCGGCGGACAAAAAGATTTTCAAACCGGTAAGAGCGCGATCGGCATTTTGTATGACGTGCGGGAAGAGAATGTCGCGTTCGTTGAGTTCTCTCATCATTTCCGCCGGCACGGACTGCCTGTCCCGGAGATTTACGCTGAAGATCTGCCGCACGGCGCTTACCTGGAGCAGGACCTGGGTGACACCACGCTGTTTGAGTTTCTGGTGGCGAATCGCGCGGGAGAAAACATCGCGCCTGCGGTAGTGGACGCATATATAAAGGTAGTGCAGACGCTGCCGCGCTTCCAGGTGGAAGCCGGTCGCGACCTGAATTACAAGGTCTGCTACCCGCGTGGGAGTTTTGATCGCCAGTCAATTGCCTGGGACCTGAATTATTTTAAGTATTACTTTCTGCGGCTGGCTGGGATCGCGTTCAATGAGCAGGCGCTGGAAAACGATTTCAGCCGACTGACCAAGTTTTTGCTGACCGCGCCGCGTGATTATTTTTTGTATCGCGACTACCAGTCCCGTAACGTGATGCTGCTCAATGGCGAGCCGTTTTTCCTGGACTATCAGGGCGGACGCAAAGGCGCGCTGCACTATGACATTGCTTCCCTGCTGTATGACGCCAAGGCGGACCTGCCTCCGGCGCTGCGGCAGAAGTTGCTGGATCATTACACGGACACGCTGCGCGGCATGATTGGCCTTGAGCGCGATGCGTTCATGCATCATTACTATGCGTTTGTGTATGCGCGCATCATGCAGGCGCTGGGCGCGTATGGCTTTCGCGGATTTTATGAACGCAAACCGCACTTTCTGCAAAGCGTTCCGTATGCGATTAAGAACCTGCGCTGGCTGCTGGAAAATGCCACTCTGCCGATTTCTTTGCCCGCGTTGACCAGCGCGTTCCAGGGCATTGTGGCTTCGCAGAAATTACTGGCGCTGGTGGTGGAAGGCGATCGTCGCGGCCGCCCTGTGGCTGACAAGCCGCCGCTGCCTGCTCCTGCGACAGACAAACTTGTGGCAAGGATTTTTAGCTTTTCTTTCCATCGCGGCGGACCACCGAAAGACGAAACTGGCCACGGCGGAGGATTTGTTTTCGACGCTCGCAGCCTGCCCAATCCAGGACGCGAAGAACGCTTCAAGATGCTTACCGGCAAAGACGCTCCGGTGATCGACTATTTGCGGCAGCACAAGAGTGTAGACGAGTACCTGAAAAATGCCGAGGCTCTGGTTGATTCGAGCATCAGCAATTATCAAAGCCGCGGCTTCAAGAGCCTGACAGCTTCTTTCGGCTGCACTGGAGGACAGCATCGCTCCGTTTATCTGGCGGAGCAACTGGCTAAACATCTGCGCGCCAAAGATGGAGTAGAAGTAGTGCTGCGCCATATCGAATTGGAGAAAATGGGCCGATGAAAGCCATGGTGCTGGCCGCCGGCCTGGGCACGCGGCTACGTCCGCTGACCAATGATCGCCCTAAAGCATTGGTTGAAGTCTGCCGACGCACGCTGCTTGAAATCACGCTCACGCGGTTGCGCGACTTCGGCATTCATGATGTGATCATCAACGTCCATCACTATGCTGACATGGTGATCGACCGCGTGAGAGCCGCCGGCAATTTCGGCATGCATATTGAATTTTCCCGCGAAGACGTTTTGCTCGATACCGGCGGCGGCCTGAAAAAAGCCGCATGGTTTTTTAGCGAAAGCGGCGAAAGCAGCAACTCTGGCGCAAGCGTAACTAAAGACGAGCCATTCATACTTCACAACGTTGATGTCATCAGCACCATTGACCTTCAACGAATGGTTGAAGTTCACAAGCAAAGCGCAGCGCTGGCAACTCTTGCAGTCCAGGAGCGTAAAACGTCGCGCTACCTGCTGTTCAACGATCAGCTTCAGCTTTGCGGACGCCGATTGGTGAAGGAAGAAAAGACTGAGATCGTGCGGACGTCAGCACATATGTCCGAACTGGCATTCGCCGGAATCCACGTGATTTCGCCGCGAATTTTTCCATTGCTGAAGGAAGACAGTATTTTCTCAATCATTCCGGC
>JAJPHW010000099.1 GCA_021325035.1 Terriglobia bacterium | reverse complement strand
ATTACAGCCTGAAATTAGAGACTTACTGGGCCGTCGACTAATGGTAGGTCAAGTGCCTTTGGAGCACTTTGTCTAGGTTCGAATCCTAGCGGCCCAGCCAAATTTTTTCAGCGAAGGCTGAGAGAAAAAACTTATGGCCACTCTAGCGACAGCAGCGGAAAAAAAGCCGGTGAGTCCTGAAGAGAAGGCGGAGCGCAAGCCCCAGCGTGTCCGTGCGGACGATAAGTTCAAGGTGTTTAGCGGATCGGCAAATGAAACACTTGCCGACGAGGTTTGTGCGTTTCTCGGTATGCAGCGTGGGCAGGCGCAGGTTACGCGCTTTGCTGACGGCGAGTGTTATGTCCAGATACAGGAGAATGTGCGCGGCTGCGACGTTTTTGTTCTTCAGCCGACCTGTCGTCCTGTAGACGAGCACTTGATGGAGTTGCTGTTGATGATTGATGCGCTGAAACGCGCGTCGGCGCGGCGCATCACAGCGGTAATTCCGTATTTCGGGTATGCAAGGCAGGACCGCAAAGATAAGCCGCGCAGCCCGATTTCGTCGAAGCTGGTGGCGGATTTATTGACGACTGCGGGTGCGCACAGGGCGCTGATTGTGGATTTACATACGCCGCAGTTGCAGGGATTTTTCAATATTCCGGTGGACCATTTGTTTGCATCGCCGGTGCTCGTCGACCACTTTAAGCGGCTGAGTTTGCCGAATCTTACGGTGGTTTCGCCGGACGCAGGTGGCGTGGAGCGGGCGCGGTTTTTTGCAAAGAAAGTTGATGCAGCCCTGGCGATTGTGGACAAGCGGCGCGTGGAAATGAACGTCGCAGAAATCATGAACGTCATCGGCGACGTCAAAGGCCGGACGTGCTTGATCATTGATGACTTGATTGATACCGCAGGCACGCTGGTAAAAACTGCTGCGGCTTTGATGGAAAACGGCGCATTAGAGGTTTATGCGTGCGCTTCACACGCGGTGCTGTCCGGGCCGGCGGTGAAGAACATCCACAACTCCGTGATTAAAGAAGTTGTGGTGACAAACACGATTCCGCTCAGCTCGGAAGCTGATGCAGCGCGCACGGAAAAAGGCGGAAAGATACACGTTCTTTCCATCGCAGGTTTGATTGGCCGGGCGATTCAAGCCAATCACGAAGAAACATCCGTTAGTAAATTGTTTTTGTAAACAGGACTCAAAATTATGGCTACAGCAACTCAAAGCAACGTACTACAAGCGAACCCCCGGACTCCGGGAAACAAGAATGATGCCCGCCGCGTGCGGCGCGACGGCAAGGTCCCGGCAGTTCTTTATGGAGCGGGCAAAGACGCGATTTCGGTCGCGCTCGATCCACGGCATGTTTCGCGGATCCTGCATTCTCAGACCGGACACAATACGATTTTTGATCTTTCCCTCGATGGCGGCGAGCAAACCAAGGCCATGATCGTGGATTGGCAATATGAACCGATCAAAGGTGCGCTGATGCACATTGATCTCAAACGCATTGCCATGGACAAAAAGCTCACGGTCAACGTACCCATCGTCCTTAAGGGCGATGCCATTGGCGTGAAACAGGAAGGCGGCATTCTCGAACAGATTCTGCGTGAAGTGGAAATCGAGTGCTTGCCGGCAGACATTCCGACGGCGATTGAAGCGGACGTCACGCACCTGACGTTTGGCATCGTGCTCCGCGTATCGGATTTGGCGCACGGCGATAAATTGACGTTCCTTACGGACGCGAACCAGCCCGTGGCGCACGTCATTACGATTAAGGAAGAAGTCGCTGCCACTCCTGAGGCTGTGGCAGCGGAAGGCGCGGCCCCGGCTGAGCCTGAAGTCATCAAGAAGGGCAAGCAGGAGACTGAGGAAGAAGCTGCCCCGGCTGAGAAGAAAGAGAAGAAGTAACGAAGCGGGCTGCAGGGGAATATTGATACGGCGTGAAATTGATTGTCGGTCTTGGCAACCCGGGCATCGAGTATCAGTTCACGCCGCACAACGTCGGTTTTCTCGCCGTTGACTACATCGCGAACGAATACGGTGTGGAAGTAAGAAATCGTCAGGCTCGCGCACTGACCGGGCGGCTGACGATAGGTTCGGAGCAGGTTCTTCTGGCTAAGCCGGAAACCTACATGAACCTGAGTGGTTTGTCGGTGCGTGAGTTGATTGAAAAGAATGAGATCGCTCCGGAAACGGACTTGATCGTCATTCAAGATGAACTCGATTTTGCGTTGGGGACGTTGAAGCTGCAAACCCGGCGCAGTTCGGCCGGGCATAACGGCATCGAGTCCATCATTGGGGTGTTGGGCACGAATGATTTTTTGCGGGTGCGAATCGGGGTGGCGCCCGAACGCAGGATCAGCGATGGACAGAGTTATCTGTTGTCACCGTTCAAGAAGTCAGAGTTGGAGATTGTAGGCGAAGTTCTCGTGACCACATTAGAAGCGGTAAGAATGGTGATCACGGAAGGCGCGGCAGCGGCGATGAACCGCTTCAACCGCAAAGCCGAAACGGAAGATTTGAAGTAAACAAGTTTTGCGGAAAGATTTTGGAGAAACTTAAATGAATCGTACTTATGAACTGATGTTCATCGTTCGTCCGGATATGACGGAAGAAGATCAGGAAAAGCTGGTCTCCACGTTGGAGGCGGCTGTTTCCAGCGCGCAGGGCGCTGTAAAGAGCATGGAAAAGTGGGGCAAACGCCGCCTCGCATATGTTGTGCGTGGCTTCCATGACGGACTTTACATGCTGCTGACTGTTGAGGGCAATGGAGCTCTCATTCACGAACTCGAGCGCCGGTTACGCGTTACGGAACCGGTGATCAAGTTCCTGACGGTTCGCATTGACGAGGAGCAGAAGCGCCTCAACAAGATCAAGGCGATTCGCGATGCCCGCCGTAAAGTTTCGGCGTCTGCGCCGCCAGCGGAAGCTGCGCCCACGGAAGCGCCCGCGGCGAGCGCGTAGATCGCATTACAAAATTAAAAGTTTTCACGAAGGAGCATTATGGCTGACGAGACAAGAACAACATCTCCGGAACGCAGTGCAGGGCCAGGTGGTGATCGCGAGCGACGCCCATCCCGCCCCGGCGGTCCCGGCGCAGGTCGTGAAGGTAGCGGTCCTGGCGGACGGAAGTTTTTCCGCCGCAAGAAGGTCTGCAAGTTCTGCACGGAAAAAATAGACGGCATTGACTACAAGGATTTTCGCCTGCTCGCCGGCTTTGTCGCCGAGAGTGGAAAGATTGTGCCACGCCGTTTGACCGGTGTGTGCACGCCGCATCAACGGCGTTTGTCGTCCGCCATCAAACAGGCACG
Source organism: Terriglobia bacterium (assembly GCA_021325035.1). Taxonomy (GTDB): domain Bacteria; phylum Acidobacteriota; class Terriglobia; order Terriglobales; family Acidobacteriaceae; genus JAJPHW01. Next base: position 17,560 of record JAJPHW010000099.1, on the reverse strand, counting down.
CAACATTGCATTACTGCCGTTTGCCGGACGCGCGTCGTAATCTCATCAAAAGATTTAAGGGAGTTATGTCATGGAAGTCATTCTGAAAGAAGATGTAACGTCGCTGGGTTCGCGCGGCGATGTCGTAAAAGTCGCCGAAGGCTACGGACGTAATTATCTGCTACCGCGCAAGCTCGCCATTCAGGCCAATGCTGCCAATAAAAAGGTCATTGAGCAGATGAAGGCCGCTGCGGTGCGCCGCTCTGCCAAGGAGAAAACAGGAGCGGAAGCTCTGGCGAAACAATTTGAGGGCGTGTCGGTTTCATTCCAGCGAAAGTCTGGGGAGAACGATCAGCTCTTCGGTTCAGTTACGTCGGGCGACATCGCCGAAGCTTTGGCCAAAAAAGGCTTCGAACTTGACCGCCGCAAGATCCAGCTGCATGAGCCGCTGAAGAGCGTGGGCGAGTTCACCGTGCCCATTAAGTTGCACAAAGAAGTGACCGCGCTCCTCAAAGTGGTGGTCGAGAAAGAAGCAGCCGAGTAATTTTCTCGTATTTCACACGGAGCAGGCTTGGGCCTGCTCCGTTTTTCTTCACGTGGCAACTCCCGCGAAATACCCTGTTAGCATGATGTTAGCCATGTGCGGCCCACTTCATGACTACACTTGAGGCCATCCGAATCGCTTTGCAATCGCTATGGGCGAACAAACTTCGCACGGTGTTGACTTTGCTGGGCGTAGTGATTGGCGTGGCCGCCGTGATCGCTGTGGTTACATTCGTGAGCGGAATCAATGGCTACGTTGCCGAGAAAATCTTCAATTTAGGCGCCGACGTCTTCATCGTTAGCAAAGTTTCTCCCGTGATCACGAATGTCGATCAATTCCTGGAAGGCGAAAAGCGCAAGAACCTCAAACTTGAGGATTATCAGGCCGTGCTGGAATCATGCCGCCACTGCGCATTGGTGGGAGCGTCGCTGACCAACCTTACCGGCCGCGTAAAGTACAACGAACAATCCATCAGCGATTCGATTATTCGCGGCATGACGGCCTCGATGGCCACAATTCTGGATATTGATCTCACGTCCGGTCGAATGTTTAACGCAACAGACGAAGAGAATCGCGCTAATGTCGCGGTAATTGGCACGGACATTGTTGATAATCTTTTTCCCGGAGTGGACCCGCTAGGCAAGGAAGTACGCATTGATGGCCAGATTTATAGCGTGATTGGCGTCGGTAAGAAACAAGGCAAGACGCTTGGGCAGAGTCGCGATAACTATGTCGCCATCCCGATCAGCAGTTACCTGAAGCAGTATGGTTCCAACACGAGCATTCGCATTTCTGGCAAGGCGAATGGGGTGGGAAGCCAGCTGGATGCTGCCATTGACGAGACGCGGGCGATTCTGAGGGCTCGCAGACATGACTTGCCGGGGAAGCCGGACAGTTTTGTCGCCGAAACCAACGCCAGCTTCCTGAGCATCTGGTCGAATCTCAGCGGGACATTCTTTATCGCCATGATTGGCATCGCCGCGATTTCCCTGGTCGTGGGGGGCGTGGTCATTATGAACATCATGCTGGTGTCGGTCACGGAGAGGACACGCGAAATTGGAATCCGTAAAGCCCTGGGAGCGCGCAGTCAGGATGTGTTGCTGCAATTTTTAATCGAATCCGGAACGATGGCCCTGTTTGGCGGCGTGATGGGCGTATTGTTCGGAATTACGATCGCCAAGGGAGTTACCGCCCTCATGGGGATGCCATCAGAAATCAAAACCTGGGCGGTGATTGCGGGATTGCTTGTTTCCACGAGTGTAGGTGTGTTTTTTGGAGTATATCCGGCGCGTAGGGCAGCAAGGCTGGATCCTATTGCCGCGCTGCGGTTTGAACTTTAGAACATGATGCGCAAAGACGATTTCACCGAGATTATTCGGATGGCACTGGACACGATTCGCAGCAATAAACTGCGCTCCGCGTTGACAGTACTCGGCATTGTAATCGGTGTCGCAGTCGTCATCGGAATCTCTTCCATTGTGCGCGGCCTGAACGACAACGTGAATGCCTCCATCAGCAGCCTGGGATCGAACATCATTTTCGCCTTTCATTTGGAGCCCTTCAACTTTGGCCGTCCAACCGAAGAAATGCGCACGCGCAAAAAGTTGACTTTGGAAGATGCGCAAGCTATTCAGGACTTGCCCGGCATTAAGGCCGTCACGGCTGGGATTCAATATGCTCAGCCGCAATTTGGTACCGGCACCTATACAGTCAAATATGAAAACCGGAAGGTGAAAAACACCATTCTCGAGGGCGATACGCCGGAGTGGAAAGAAGTCTTCGATCTGGATATGTTATCGGGGCGTTTTTTCAACCAGACCGATGAGGACCAACATTCTCCGGTGATTGTGCTCGGTGCGGAAACGGCGGAGGAATTGCTCCCCACTCAGGATGCACTGGGCAAGGAAATCAATATTGATGGGCGGCTTTTTACGGTGATTGGCGTCGCTGCCCATCTAAAAAGCGCATTCGCGGGCGGGAAAGATCCGAACGACAACAAAGTTTATTTTCCTCTTTCCACGTTTCGCGAACTGCATCCCGAACTAAAAGAATATTGGATAAGCGCCAAAGCTGTTTCGCATGAGGCCATGCCGCGAGTGATTGACGAAATTCGCGAAACGCTTCGTCGCCGCCGCAGAGTTGCGCCGGAAAAGCCGGATAATTTTTCTGTTTTCACGCAGGACTCGCTTTCCGATGTTTGGAACCAAATTACGGGCGCGGTGTTCATCTTTATGTTCGCGGTTTCGAGCGTGGGATTGATTGTGGGCGGGGTCGGTGTGATGAACATCATGCTGGTATCTGTTACTGAACGCACGCGCGAAATTGGCGTGCGCAAAGCGATTGGCGCGCGCAAACGCGACATCCTTTTGCAATTTACGCTGGAAGCGATCACGCTGACCGCGATGGGGGGCGCATTAGGAGTATTTCTTGGGGCGCTTATCACTTGGACAATCCCCTTGATCTGGAGTACTTTGCCAGCACACATGTCAGTTTTCTGGGCCACTTTTGGATTGGGAGCCGCCGCAGTGGAGGGCCTGCTGTTCGGCATTTATCCTGCGTGGAAAGCCGCAAATCTTGACCCCATCGAATCGCTACGATACGAATGAGCGGCGCGATCTTCACAGAGGAAATGGTTGAGTAACACAATTTTAAAAACTTTCGAGATTCTCTGCGTCACTGGTTCGTGTACCAGCATTGCCTACTATCTCCTTTGCAGTTGGAGCGCAATGAAGTTTCTGCGTGCTGAGAGTCCACTCCAGAGCAACGTAAGCCCCTCGCCGATTTCCATTCTCAAACCTTTAAAGGGTACCGACCCTGAAATGTATGAAAGTTTCCGCAGCCACTGCGTTCAGGATTATCCGGAATATGAAATCATTTTCGGCGTTAGCGACGAGGATGATCCCGCAGTTTCTCTCGTGCGGCGGTTGCAAGCCGAATTTCCCCAGCTGGGCATTCAATTGGTGTTTTGCAAAAAGAACCTCGGCAATAACACAAAGGTGAGCAATCTCGCGCAGATGCTGCCTTCGGCGCGATATGAATATCTGCTCGTGAATGATAGTGATATCCGCGTGCCGGCCAATTATTTGCGCACGATCTCGGGAGAACTGGACAGGCCCGGCACCGGGCTTGTGACCTGTTTGTATCGAGGAATGGCCAGCCCTACGATTGGTTCGCGCTTTGAGTCACTTGGCATCAGTACAGATTTTGTCCCCGGTGTTTTAACCGCGTGGCAACTGGAAGGCGGCCTCAGTTTTGGTCTGGGATCTACGCTTGCATTTCGCCGAAGTGATCTTGCTGCGATCGGCGGATTTGAGGCCGTTGTGGATTACCTCGCCGATGACTACGAACTCGGAAATCGCATCGCAAAGCTTGGCCGCAAAGTCGAACTTTCGCAGGCCGTGGTTGAAACTTTTTTGCCTGCGTATTCCGTGGCCGATTTTCTTAATCATCAGTTGCGGTGGGCTCGTACGATTCGCGACTCGCGCCCCGGAGGGTATTTTGGGCTGCTGTTTACCTTTGGCTTCACGTGGGTGGTTTTACTTCTATTGACTACAGGAGGTGCACGGTGGGCGTGGCTATTACTGGGATCGGTTGTTGCTTCACGTTGTGTGATGGCGTGGCTCACGGGCAGCCGCGTTTTGCGCGATTCTCAAGTTGCCAGATGGCCATGGCTGTTGCCGGTGCGTGACTTTATAGGATCGTTCATCTGGCTCGCCAGTTTTGCCGGGCACACTATCTCCTGGCGCGGAGATTCCTTCAAGCTCGAAAGTGGACGCTTAGTCCGGATTGATCAGTAATCGATTCAGGATTTGCTGCCAGATTGGCGCAAAACAATTCGCCCACCTTCAACCAACTCATACCGGCTATCGCGCCAAACCGCTTTGCGCGTCAGATAGCTGGCGCACCAAACCAAAAAGCCAAAGATATCGCGGATGGGGTAAATCCAGGCAGAGCTGCGCGCTTGCGGGTCATGAACCACCTTCCACCCAACCACCCAACATTCAGCCAGCCGATTGAGTAAAGCCAACCCCAGTAATAGCCCAGCCAAACGTGGCAGGCCCAGAAATTCTCCAGCCGCAAAACCCACAATTCCATAAGGCATGGCAAAAACCAAAACCGAGCCAAAGTGTCCCTTGGGGCGCGAATAGCGGGTACCCCTGGCCCATCGCACCTGTCTTTCCCACATCCGGCGGAAAGTCATGGGCGCGACAACGTGATCAATCACATGGTGCGAGAGGACGACCCTGTAGCCTGCTTTTTCGATGAAATTTCCGATAGCAAAATCGTTGGAAAAATAATCCCCAACCGATGGGTAACCGCCAATTTTTGCCAATGCGTCTTTTCGCACTGCGATAGTCGGACCTAACCCGAATTTCATGCCTTCGAGCAAATTAGCGACGAGTACACCTGCGGTCATCTCCACTGACATGCCAATGGCGTCCAACGCCGACCAGAAACCGCCGAGATTTTTGCCGCGATAAACACATGTAACCATGCCGTTTTTTCGGTCAAGCAATGGCGCGATGACTTCACGCAAATAATTCGGCGCGACCATCACGTCGCTATCGCTGGTGACCAAAATGTCGTACTTGCTAATCTCACTCATGCGATGGAAAGAATAGGCGGGCGGATTAGGCCATGGAGGCTGCCCTGTAATTAGTATCTGCGTTGGAATCTCAGGATATTGCGCGCAGAGTTCGCGAATAACTGTCAGTGCTGGATCATCCGCGTCTGCTGCGGCAAATAAAATTTCGTAAGCTGGATAATCCTGACGAAAAAAACTTTCAAGATTTTCGCGCAACTCCGGTTCCAGGCCGTGTACAGGTTTCAAAACCGAAACTGGCGGGAAATTGGCCGTGTTTGCGGCAGCATTATCCCGCAGATGGCGCCATACCCCCGCGAAAGTCAGCATCAAAAAAATCGTCGAGCTGATTGTGCCAATGCAAGCAATCGCCAGCCCAACCCATGCGATATAACTCAATGCGGAAATAGACATCACTGCAAACCCAGCCAACCCATGCTCATTGTGAATGAATTATACCCACCGAATTTAATTTAGGGCTGCTATGGGGAACAACGAACTAACCGTTAATCAGATTGATTGCTAAAGACAAACTTACCGCCACTCTTCGCTAGTAGATATCGAGGTGCTCCGCGAAGCTCTTTTGGATCTTCCTGATCGCTCCACAAGAACACGCGCGCTGCGCCGCTCCATAATTCAGCCAGTGACGACTCGGTTTCCCATACGCGCGGAGCATCCGGAAAACGTGATCCATACCAGAGCGTAGCCGTGGGCTCATGCAGTACGAACACATGTTCTCCTGTATAAAAATTCAAGCTTGAGGCCGATGCGTAATCGCCGTCAATCACAATCAGGTTTCCCGGTTGAAGACGACGGTTAATGGCACGTGCTAAAACCTGTGAAGAGAGGATTGGCGAAAAGGTGGCATAAGCCGAATGCACGCAAGTCAGCACCACCACCATCATTGCAGCGAGAGCAAGGTTCCCGCGCCATACTTGCCCTCGGCGGCGTGCAAGCCAGTTCACGCCCGTACCGAATAAAAATGCCAGTGAAAATCCCGCCAGCGGAAGGCGAAACACTCCCATCGATTGCGGCGTTAAGTCGAGAAAATGACCGAAGGAAAGCGTATAGTCCTGCGGATTTTTTTTGAGTAAATCTGCAAGCTCGACTCCCGAGGCCGCTGCTTTTGAAAGAAACAAAAAGAATGTCCCTGCGACGAAAATCGCAAGCCCGAGAACAAGCAACGCGGTTGAAGACCACAATCCCGCTCGCCGCTCTGCGCTTCGCAATGCGGATTCTTCTTCCTGCTTCATCCATCCACCAACCAATAGAGCGATCGCCGGAACTGCCGGGATGGTGTAGTACTCCTGCCGCGTCGAGAAGCTAAAGAAACCGACAATCACGATCAGCCAGAGAGCAAACAGGAGATTTGCCGATTGTTCCACAGTTAAGTGCGATCGCCACTCGCGCCAGCGAGCCGGTATCGTTCGTGCAGCTTGGGGCAAAAATGCCACCCAAGGCAAGGCCCAAACCAGCAATAGTGCCCAGAACAACAGCAAAGGAACGGTATCGTAATCACGCGGTACGCGTTTATTGAGATAACGCAAAAATTGCTCATTCACAAAATAAAACCAGAGAAACCCACGAACCGGCCCCTGATCCGGGGTGCGTAGCGCTGCCAAAATATGCCACGGAGCTGCAATCAATAAAAAAACCAGAGAATTGGAGAGCAAATGCAGCTTACGCAAGCGGTGAAGATTGCCAGTCAGAATGAGGTAGATCCCAATCGCAGCGAAAGGGAAGACGAGGCCGATCAATCCTTTGGTCAAGGTGTTGAGCGCGCAGGTCGCGGCAAATCCCCAACAATATAGTCGCGCCGGTTCGTCTTCATTGATGGCGCGCAGGAAAAAATAAAACCCGAGCGTGAGCCACAACGCCACCATCACGTCTGGAATCTGGAAACGTGTAAATATGTATGGCCCAATGGTGGTCGCCAAAGCCATACCGGAGTACAGGCCGCCGCGTTCTCCATACGCGTATTTTCCCAAAGCGTAAGCTGCCAGCAAAAGCGCCAGCATGCCCAACGTCAGCGGAAGCCTCGTGCTCCAATTGCTGATGCCAAAAAGTTTGTAACTGACCGCCACGGCCCAATATGGCAGCGGCGGTTTTTCCAAATAACGCACGCCGTTGATGTAAAGTGTGACCCAATCGTGGCGCGATACCATCTCCCGCGCGGCCTCCGCGTGCATGGTGTCAACATCGTCAAGCAAAGCGGGCGTGAAGATTCCCGCAAAGTAGATGAGCAGCCAGAGGCCGAAAATGATGCTGATGGAAAAGAAACTGGAATGGCGAGGCGGAGAGTCTGATTGTCTGCTCGAGATGGAAGGAGACGTAAATTGGTGCATGCAGCCGCCCCAGAAATTATAAGGGACAGCGCCGGCTGGAAGTCTTAGTGCGCTAGTGCGCCGGTTGGTTCGCTGATTTCAGCTTTAAGGACGCTACGGATCTTTCGTGAAAGCGCCTTTAATGAAAAAGGCTTTTGCAGGAAATGTGCGGCCACATCAATATGGCCGTGCCGGAGTACGGTTTTTTCGGCATATCCGGAGACAAAAAGCACGCGCATATCAGGCCGTTGTTGAGCCAGTTCGGTGGCGAGCTTGGCGCCGCTCATTTGCGGCATCACGACATCGGTAATCATCAGTTGAATAGGCCCGGGGAAGTCCCGTGCAATGCCCAGAGCTTCCTCGCCGTTCGCCGCCTCCAAGACGTTGTATCCACAGCGAGTCAGAAATTCCTGCTCTGACTTGCGAACTGGGGTTTCATCCTCCACCAAGAGCACAGTTTCCCAACCCTTCAGCGATGTGCGTTCGTCAATCCTTACCGTGCGGGCGCGAAATTGCCCTTCGGCAATTCGCGGCAGATAAATTTTGAACGTCGTGCCTTTCTTCAATTCGCTATAAACCCAGACGTACCCACCACTTTGCTTTACGATGCCATACACCGTAGCCAGACCCAGTCCGGTTCCGTGGCCCTCTTCCTTCGTCGTGTAGAAAGGCTCGAAGATGTGAGCTACGTGTTCTGGTTCAATGCCATGTCCGGAATCGGTCACGGCGAGCAATACATAATCTCCTTGCGTAACCATCGAGTGCTTTTGCACGTAAACGTCATCCGCTGTAATAGAAGCAGTTTCAATGGTGAGTTTCCCCCCGTCCGGCATGGCGTCACGTGCATTCGCAGCAAGGTTCATTACTACTTGCTCAATCTGGACGGGGTCCGCGCGCACCAATCCGATGTTTTCTCCTGGCAGAAATTCCAGTTGAATGTCTTCGCCAATCAGGCGAGGCAACATACGGGAAATTTGCTGAATTACCTGATTTAAATCGAGCAGTTGCAGGGATTGCACCTGTTTCCGCCCGAAAGCGAGCAACTGACGGGTCAAATCTGCGGCTCGTCGCGATGCGGTCAATATTTCCAGAACATTGCGCCGAAGGGGATGCTCATTGGCCAAAGAATCCTGCATCAGTTCGGCATACGCTCCAATGACCATGAGCAGATTATTGAAATCATGCGCAACTCCCCCAGCTAATCGCCCGATGGCGTCCATTTTTTGTGCTTGCTGCAATTGCGCTTCCAGTGTGCGCCGGTCACTGATGTCGCGATCACAAGAGACGAAATGCGTAATTTTGCCATCCGCATCTCTCAGGGGTGTGACCGTTTTCTCTGCCGCGAATGTCTCTCCATTTTTTTTACGATTCAACACGATACCGCGAAAGGGGTTTCCCGCAAGCATGCTCTGCCATACATTCTGTGTCAGCTCAAAACCTTGTTGCTCTGATTGCAGAATAGATAGCGGCTTCCCAATTATTTCGTCCCGAGTGTAGCCCGTGACAGCCTCAAAGGCAGGATTCACGTATTCCATTGCGCCATTTTGATCGGTAATGACAATCATTTCCGCAGTCTGTTCCACCGCCCGCCAGAACTTGCGCAGCATGTCCTCGGTTTTTTGGCGCTGCCGTTCTTTGCAATACATTCCAATGCCGTCGCGGATGGCGCGTGTGATGGAAGGCTCGCTCAATGCGGCGATCTGGACGCAACCACATGTTCCTGCGTGAATTGCCCGCTTTACTGCTGCTTCATTGACGTGTTCGCTCAAGAAAATTACGGGAGTTCCCGGGCCTTGTTTGCGGACTTCATGCAGAAGTTGCAGGGCCTTTCCTTCGCCAGCCTGGTAATCGCAGAGCAGTAAGTCGTAATTTACCTGCTTGATGCGATTCAGCGCTTCTTCTGAAGTGGGGGCGTGGTCAAGTTGCAAGTGGCCTTCACACTCCCGAATCAGCAAATCTTTCAGATAGGTGAAGTCTTCTTCGCTGTCTCCGACCAGCAATAAGTGTAATTGTTGAAAAGGGTTGCAATTGGGGGAGTCGCTCATGCTTGCTCCAGCTATTACTACATCGGATGGTCATTGCCATTCCATTGCGTAACAGATTGCATAAGCGCGATTGCGCCGACTCAGCAAAATCATTTCAGGAAAGGTGCAATTTCAGGAATAAATCAGAAGAGAATTGACGGACGATCTAGCGCGCCCACAAAATCAGGACAATTAAAGTAAGCACGGAAACGAGCACGATTCCAATCGTGTAGAAGTGCTCGTCAAGCCAACTTTTTTTCGGTTTCTCGCTGGAATATGGGTAGAGTGCAGAAGATGTTTCGGTAAATCGTCCGTGAGCGATCTCGGCTGTCTCGCAGTCAACACACAGAGTTCGCCCTGCCGAAACCGGGAAACCGCAGCCTTTGCAGCGGCGCAAATTTTGGGCGCCGGTTAAACGGACTCCATCGTCACTTGCGCGTTGTTCAGTTCTTGATCGAGGCAGTGGAATTCGCCCGCTCCGTAACGCGATGGAAGAAAATTTGTTCGGAGGATGATCAATGGCTGGCTGTTCTTTTACGTCTGTCTTTACTCGCTCGCTGTTCCCGACTAAAGCCTCATCCAGCGCGGCTTGTACTGCATCAGACAATCGCAATAACGCAGCTACATCCCGTTCTTCAAAGGCTGATTTCCTCTCCGCCGCCAACTGGAAAATGCCAATTACTTCATTGTCGTGAATCAGCGGTGCAATGAGGACCGATCCAATGCCTTGTTCCCGGCTGTCGTCAGCATTGATTCTGCCGTCGCTCTCCGTGTCATCGCACCGCACCGGTGATCGTGTAGACACACATTCCGCCATCAGCCCAGAAGTGAGGCCACCATCAATTTGCAACTGAGTCTCCGGCTCTGGAACCCCTGAACCGCAGCTGGCTTTGCAGACCAAGGCATTGCCTTCACCGACGGCGATAATCGCGTTCGCTGCGCCCGTAATGTATCGAGCGCGGTTGGCCAGCAACTGCAAGGCAGCCTGGATGTCCCACTCCGAATCGTTTTCACGTGCAGACTCTGCATTCTTCGGTGTAGGAGAGCTTTGCGACACACCCGGATCAAGTATGGAATAGCGATCCATAGATTAAACAAAGATTGAGACAAGTCTCTGCTGGGAGTGTCGCTTTCTGTGGCACAACTGTCAAGCACTCAAGGTGATAACCACGGTGCGCCGACTAGCGATTGTCATGCTTTTTAGCCGGCAAATACTTCTTTTCAATCGAGGCCACCACTACATAATTCGGGTCCACCATCTCATTTAAGTGGATCCGAGCCACCTGGGAAAGCAGCTCGTAGGCATCGAATTCAGAAAGACCGTAATCCTGATGAATCCAGCCCACAAGTTCTGTGAATGCAATGCGTAGAGAATCATCCAGCGGACGATATGCGCCCACGGTCATGATGGCATCGTCATTTTCAAAACGCGGCCAATTAATTTTTTGCCCTTTGATGACGCTGACTTGTACCCGAGCTTTCAGGGGCACCTCGATTGCGGTTCCCGCAACTTCGCCATCTCCCATGGCCGCATGTCCATCGCCGAGATAAAGCAAACCGCCGGAGACGTTTACCGGGAAATAAACTGTATTGCCCACGCTAGCCTCAGGTGAATCCATATTCCCGCCGAACTCCGCAGGAACAATCGAACTGCGCGCTTCGCCGTTGGCGGGCGCTACCCCAATGCAGCCAAAAAATGGATGAAGAGGGATTTTTACAGAAAATTTAGAATCCAGCCCTTGAAAAGTTGCAGTATTAGAGGCGTGATCAATCGGGAAAAACCAAATTTTTTCGGGAAGAGCAGGCGCCAGCATCGGCGTGTAATTCGTGGGATTAATCGCTCCAAAGCCCGGGGCAAAAGCGCCGATTCCTTGATCGCTGTTTACTTGTAGATCGAGAATTTTCACGGCCAGCGTATCGCCGGGCTCTGCCCCTTCCACATAGAACGGTCCTGTCAACGGATTGTCGCCTTTGGCTTGACTGAGGGTGTCGCCAGGCTTCTGAATGGCGTCACCAAAGCAATCCAGAGTATTGGTATCGAGAATATCTCCAGATTTTAGCCGTGCAACCGGAGCAGTAGAGGCATAGACGTACTTTACGTTCCCAATGGTGGCTTGATATTTCACCACGTTCGTTTGCGACCAAGCACAAACGCAACTCAACGCGCAAACCACCGCCAGCCTGCAATTCATCCACATCCTCCGAAGAGAGCGGATTGCCGCTAAAAGCGTGTCCTAATTCAGATCAGCCAGAGTGATGGAAGTATAGCCGCCTGAAGCGCCGTTTATCGCGACAATCGTACGAATTTGGCCACCCGTCAGTGTAATCTGTCCGGTACTCAGGTAAGCATTTTTTGTTCCGGGGACAGTCAGGAATACCTGATAGGTTCCGGCGGTCAGCGTCTGGTAAGAGGAAGCGGTTTCAAATCCAAGGGCGGTAATGATGGGCGCGATCGAGGACAAGCTGCTGCCGGAAGGCACAAAATAAACATCGGCTGAGCCAATTCCCGGCGATGCATTGACCACGCGTAATTGAATGTCACCTGAGGGCGGATCCGTGTTGTTGTCGGTTAATACCAAACCCTCAATGTTGGCAGAATAATTGGCTACGATGACGGTCGTTTCCGAGGAGGCTGCGATGGTCAGATTCTGATTGATAATAGGTGTGCTCGAACTTGTGGGGACAATTTGCAGGTTTGGCGAGCCAGAGCTGATACTCTGATATCCAGTATTTCCGGCATAACCGATATCCGTGCTGATCGTTTTGCTGTTGACGATAACGTTCACCGAGCCTTCGTCGGGCGAGGCTTGTACGACGCGCAAACTCGCTGTTCCACCACCGCCGCCGCAACCCGCGGTCAATAGAGTCGCACCCAGAATACAAATTGCCGCACCGATCCTCAAAAAGCTGCGCTTCATTCCTGATTTTCCCCTTTGTAAGGCTTTAGATAAGAGTAACAGTCAAAATCATTGTAAGACTGCAACGATTCGAATCGTGACACTCTTAATCTAAACATCTGCGCCAATCTTCCGGCGTAAAGAGTGCGTCAAACTTTGTAAAGGATTGTGTGGGAAGGATTTTAGTGCTGATCGTCGCGCTGGCGTAGCCAGTCGAGGAACATCTGTTCGATGGGTTTGTCGTAGGTCATCAAGACGTGGCGCACAGTCCGGCCACTCACAAAATGGCAAACTTCTTCTGCGAGGTTTTTCGCGTGATCGCCTGCGCGCTCCAGCGATTGCGTCATAAAAATCACTTGCAGGCTGGCCTGGCGTTGCTGGTTCTCCGGGTTTTCAATGTGCCGCAAAAAAATCAGGTTTCGCAGGCGGTCCATCTCGGCATCGGCGCGCAGAACTTCAATTGCCTTCTTTACATCCCGCGTTGAAAAAGATGAGCCCACATCGGAGAGCATTTTTTCGAGCAGCGTCGCCATTTGCGTCAAGTCACGGGTGTCCTGAGGATCGAGTCTTCCTCCCGCTGCTTGCGCGCTACTGGCGAAGCTGAGCAGTAAATCGCCAATCCGCTCCAGTCCGATCATGAATTTCATGCAGGCCAGCAACTCGCGCGCTTCAGTATCGGTCACCCGCGTGATGGCTTCAGTGACCCCCGCATCAATTTCGCGGTCAATGTTATCGAGTTCTTTTTCCCGCTCGCGAATGGTGTTCAGGAGCGGGGAAGAGCCGGTTGCGATTCCTTCCGCCGCCGCGCCTGCGGCCTCTTTGGCAACATGGCAGGCTTCGATCGTCCGGCGTACAAGTTGCGAAAAGGCAGGCTCAGGTTGCTGCGAAGACAGGCTGGGGGTGCTCATAGGCACTTCTCTCTGCGGACTAAACCGGGGTATTCCCATCACAGCTCCCACTTTTAAGACCGGGTGACGTGGAAAACTACAGTTACAGCATATGCCAGGTTGCCGACAATCCTGTTACAACCATGTAAAAGTGCGGTGAATTTTCAAGCCCAAGCCCTGTCAGAAGGTTAGCGGACGCGAGATTCAACTTGAGATGCCGCGGGCGAAAAGGGCAAAGTGAATAAAAACGTGGACCCATGATTGAGTTCGCTTTCCGCCCGGATGGATGACCCGTGTGCCAGCATGATGTGCTTCGCGATAGCTAATCCCAAGCCTGTTCCGCCGGATTCGCGCGACCGCGCTTTGTCCACGCGGTAAAAGCGTTCAAACAGCCGCGGTAAATGCTCTGAAGAGATGCCTGGCCCGAAATCCTGCACAAAGAATTCCACACCCTGCGCACCCGGGCGTGAGCCAAGAATAATACGGTCGGTCGAGGCCGCATATTTCAATGCATTTTCGATCAAATTTGAGAACACCTGATGAATGGCTTCAATATCCGCATTCACCGGCTCATTCACGCGATTTTCGATTTCCAGGGCCACACCTTGCGCCCGCGCCATTTCACTGAAGCTTTGATATGCTTCGCGCAACAATTCTTCCGGCAGTACGGGAGAAATCTCAAATCGTTGCTCTCCAGACTCTACTCGCGCCAGCCGCAACAAATCTTCGGTCAGACGTGACATGCGGGAGGCGTTCTTGCGAATAATTTCCAAAAATTCCCGCGAATGGTTATTTTCCGTCATTGCATCCAGCAAGGTCTCGGTGTAGCCCTGTATGGACGTCAGCGGCGTGCGCAATTCGTGAGACACATTGGCAATAAAATCGCGCCGCGTCTTTTCCACGCGCTCGGTTTCGGTGAGGTCGCGGAGCACCACGACTGTACCTCCGGCTGGCATGGGGGCTGCTGTAACTTCAAAGGCGCGCCCCGTGACAATTGTCGTCGCGCGTGCGCTGGCTGCCGCACGGCTCTCGCGGGCGGCACGCAGCGTTCTCAGAAAATCAGGATCACGCACCGTTTCAATAATCGGAGCCTGGATTCGTGTGCGTCCCGGCAGAAGCCTGTCCATGGTTTGATTGGCCCATTGCACCCGGTCGTCGGGGCCAATTGCGATGACGGCATCCTGCATGCTGTTCAGCAAGGTTTCCAGTTGCCGCTGGCTGGTACGGAGAGCCTCGAAATTCCCTTCAAATTGACGCGCTGTCTTATCCAACACGGCCGCAACCTGGCCAATTTCATCACTTGAAGTCGAGGCAATGCGTGCGCTAAGATCTCCCCCCGCCACTCGCTCGGCGAATCGTACGATGCGCTGCAATCTTCTGGAAATCAGGTGTGCCGCCAAAGCCGCCAGCAATAAGGCAGCGCCCAAGGCCAGGGACGACCCTAGAAAAACTTTCCGCTGTACCTGGGCCACCGACGCTGCAATCTCAGAAAGGGGATAGGCGAGCCGCACTGCGCCACCACGAATTGGAACCGCAACATACAAAAGCGGCACTCCAATCGTGTGGCTGCGCCGCTGGTTTGTTCCGGTTTGACCTTGCAATGCCGCGGCAAACTCCGGACGTTGCGCATGGTTTTCCATGGTTGCGGCATCAGCCTCGGAGTCCGCTAAAACTCTTCCCGTGGGATCAATGATCGTAGCCCGCGCTCCCGAAGCCGCTGCGACCTCTTTCGCAATCTGCGGCATATCGGGGTGAGCTTCTGAATTGACCCGCATAGCGAACATGGCCGTTTTTTGGGCAAGGTCGCGCTCCATCTGTTGCGAAAGGGAACTCTGCCAGACGTCGCGGATCGAAATATCCAAAACCAGCGTGGCCCCGGCAATGACTACCGCGAACGCCGCCGCCAGTTTGAAAAAAATCCGGTTCCTCACCGACTCCTCATTTCGGAACCTCAAAGCGGTATCCCGCACCACGAACCGTGCGCAGGTAACGCGGATTCTCCGGATCCAGTTCAATTTTTTCCCGAATGCGGCGGACGTAAACGTCCACAGAACGCGGCGTCACATAGGAAGTATCGCGCCACACCGAATCGAGCAGTTGATCGCGGGTGAAGACGCGACCAATGTGCCGGGCAAAATAGTCCAGTAAACGGAACTCCGTCGCCGTAGCAGTGATAAGCTTGCCCCGCACAGTGAGAGTCATTGCCCCTGGATCAATTTCAATTTCGCCCGCAGTCACCGGCGTTGGCGGCAAAGGACGCTCAAACCGGCGCAGCACGGCCTTGACCCGCGCGACAAGTTCGCGCGGGCTGAATGGCTTCACGATGTAGTCGTCAGCGCCGAGCTCCAAACCGAGAATGCGGTCTGCTTCCCCGCTTTTTGCCGTCAGAAAGATGACAGGAATGGCCGCAAGTGAGCTGGCATTCCGAATCTGCCGGCATAGTTCCAGCCCGTCCTTGCCCGGCACCATGATGTCAAGAATGAACAACGAAGGCCGCTGCTTTTCCGCTTCGGCAATAACAGTGTTTCCACTGGAAAACATCCTGAGCGCAAATCCTGCGCTTTCAAGATGATGCCGCACCAACCGGGAAATGTCCGGATCGTCTTCAACGATGAATATGCTTGTTTTCACAACGCTATTTTAGCGTAGGCAGGTTCACGCGGGTGGACATGCCCATGCTTCTTGGGTTGGGCGAAGTTCTAGCTACGATTGGTGGCCATTGGCAAAGGCCAAAGTCAGGAGCGTTTTTTGCTCCATCTCGTGCGCCTTGGCCGATCCAGTGGCCGGGCTTGGGCTGGAAGAGCGCTTCACCGATAAGATGGAACGGTCGCCCATAATCCGCCGCAACCGCGGCAGAATATACGAAAGCGCACCCATGTTCGCCGGCTCTTCCTGCACCCATACAATTTCGTGCGCGTCCGGATGCTGTTCGACGGCTGCAAGCAATTCCTTCTCGGGGAACGGATAAAGCTGCTCGACGAAAACGATGGCGGTAGATTCATCTTTACGTTTTTTCCGTTCTTCGCGGAGTTCGTGACCGATTTTGCCGGTGCAAAGAAGGATTCGCTTGGCCGACTGAATATCGTTATCCGGCAAGACATTCATGAATTGGTCGCGGCTGAAATCTGCAATCGGCGAACTCGCCGCCGGATGCCGCAGCATGCTCTTCGGCGTGAACACGACCAGGGGCTTGCGCCATTTCCGCAGCGCCTGCCGCCGCAAGAGATGGAAATATTGCGCTGCATTTGAAGGCTGACAGACTTGAATGTTGTCGCGCGCGGCCAACTGCAAGAATCGTTCAACGCGCGCGCTGGAGTGTTCAGGACCTTGCCCTTCAAAACCGTGAGGCAGCAACATCACCACACCGGAAAGCAGAGCCCATTTTTCTTCGCCTGCACAGATGAATTGATCGATGATCGCTTGGGCAACATTGGCAAAATCGCCAAACTGCGCTTCCCACAAAACCAGCGCGTCGGGATAATCACGACTGTAGCCATACTCATAGCCAAGGACGCCCGCTTCAGAGAGGGTTGAGTTGAAGATTTCGCAGCGTGCCTGGTCGGGCGAAATATGCTGCAAGGGCACGAATTCCTGCTCGTTCTCAATGTCGAGCAGAACGGAATGTCGTTGATTGAATGTGCCACGGCGGCAATCCTGACCGCTCATGCGCACGGGGATGCCATTCTTAACCAGACTCGCAAACGCCAGCGCTTCAGCCATCCCGTAATCAACCGCACGCTTCCCCTGACCCATTTCTTCGCGCTGTTCGAGCAACTTCTTGACTTTAGGATGAATATGAAAATCGCTGGGATAGCTCGCCAGCTTTGCCCCCAACTCGGCCAATTCCTGCGCGTGCAGCCCAGTGTTCACGGCATATTCGGTTTTATATCGCCCACCGACATAGCCATCCCAATAGCTAGGCAGAGTCCGCATCAGCGGTTTGGACTTTAGCGTCTTGGCTTTTGTCTGCGCTTCTTCCAATTCGGTGCGAATCGACTGAATGCGTCCTTCAACATCTTCCGCTCCGATGTCTTCGGCGTAGATTTCATACAGCGGCGGATGCTCTTTGAGCGCCTTATAAATCAACGGTTGGGTGATGGTGGGATCATCCACCTCGCTGTGTCCGTGGCGGCGATAGCCGATAAGATCGATAACGACATCGCTGCCGAATGTATAGCGGTATTCCAGCGCCATGCGCCCAACCCGCAAAACTGCATCCACATCTTCCGCATTCACATGGAAAATCGGGATTGCCTGGCGTCGCGCGATCTGCGCCGCGAATCGTGAAGAATGTAATTCGTTTGGAACGGTGGTGAACCCGAT